>NZ_JBICKE010000012.1:0-90781 GCF_043103865.1 Pseudomonas sp. yb_5 | reverse complement strand
GGCGCTGCAGGGGTTATGGCAGACACATCTCACCGCCAAAACCACCTCAAGACATCCCCCCTACAACAGCAACAGCAACAACCAAACCCCAAAAACAAAACGGGGAGGCCTGACGGCCTCCCCGCTTCATCTACTTCCCTTACAGGCTAGGGAATGCAAACTGCGACGCTTCATGGCTGGCCCGCTGCGGCCAACGCTGGGTAATTGCCTTGCGGCGGGTATAGAAGCGCACACCATCCGGGCCGTAGGCATGCAGGTCACCAAACAGCGAACGCTTCCAGCCACCAAAGCTGTGGTAGGCCACCGGCACTGGCAGCGGTACGTTGACACCCACCATACCCACTTCGATCTCGTCGCAGAACAGACGGGCCGCTTCACCGTCACGGGTAAAGATGCAGGTACCGTTGCCATACTCGTGATCGTTGATCAGCTGCATGGCCTGCTCCAGGCTATTCACCCGGACCACGCACAGCACCGGACCAAAGATCTCTTCTTTATAGATGCGCATCTCCGGGGTCACCTTGTCGAACAGTGTGCCACCCACGAAGTAGCCATCTTCATTACCCGCCACACGGAAGCCACGTCCATCCACCACCAGCTTGGCGCCAGCAGCAACACCGTCATCGATGTAACCCACGACCTTGTCACGCGCTGCCGCAGTCACCAGCGGGCCCATGTCCAAGCCACACGAGGTGCCGGCACCAATCTTCAGCGCCTTGATCTGTGGCTCCAGCTTGGCAATCAGGGCATCGGCCACTTGGTCGCCCACGCACACGGCTACCGAAATGGCCATGCAACGCTCGCCACACGAACCGTAAGCCGCGCCCATCAGGGCACTGACTGCGTTGTCCAGGTCGGCATCCGGCATCAGCACCGCGTGGTTCTTCGCGCCCCCCAGGGCTTGTACACGCTTGCCACGCTTGGTGCCTTCGGCATAGATGTACTCGGCGATCGGGGTCGAACCCACGAAGCTCAGTGCTTTCACTTCCGGTGCTTCGATCAGCGCATCCACCGCTTCCTTGTCACCGTGCACCACGTTGAGGATGCCCTTCGGCAGCCCGGCTTCCAGCAGCAACTGGGCAATGTACAAGGTCGAGCTCGGGTCACGCTCGGAAGGCTTGAGGATGAATGCGTTGCCGCAGGCGATGGCCAGCGGGTACATCCACAGCGGCACCATGGCGGGGAAGTTGAACGGGGTAATACCGGCAACCACGCCCAGCGGCTGGAAATCGGACCAGGCGTCGATGTTCGGACCGACGTTGCGGCTGTACTCCCCCTTCAGCACTTCTGGGGCTGCACACGCGAACTCGACGTTCTCGATACCACGCTTCAGTTCGCCGGCGGCGTCCTCCAAGGTCTTGCCGTGCTCTTCGCTGATCATCTGCGAAATCTTGGCTTCGTTCTGCTCCAGCAGTTGCTTGAAGCGGAACATCACCTGGGCGCGCTTGGCCGGAGGGGTGTTGCGCCAGGCCGGGAAGGCGGCCTTGGCCGAGTCGATCGCTTCCTGAACAGTTGCGCGGCTGGCCAGTTCGACCTTGCGAACGGCCTGGCCAGTGGACGGGTTGAAGACATCGGCGGTGCGCTCACCCTTGGTAACCAGTTCGCCGTGAATCAGGTGCTGAACAATGCTCATGCAAAACTCCAGATAAACAAAGGAGAGCCAGGCACGCGCTGCGTGCGTGCGCCTGGCATCAAAATCGGAAAGATCAGTCGATCAGGTTCAGGGTTTCGCCTACCGCATCGAACAGGCGGTCCAGTTCCTGCGGCTTGGTATTGAAGGTTGGCCCGAACTGCAGGGTGTCGCCACCAAAGCGTACATAGAAGCCCGCTTTCCACAGCTTCATGGCCGCTTCGTATGGGCGAACGATGGCATCACCGTCACGGGCGGCGATCTGGATGGCGCCGGCCAGGCCGTAGTTGCGGATATCGACGATATTCTTGGTGCCCTTCACGCCGTGCAGCAGCTTCTCGAAATGCGGCGCCAGTTCAGCAGCGGACTGCACCAAATTTTCCTTCTGCAGCAGGTCCAGCGCGGCGATACCGGCGGCACAGGCTACCGGGTGCGCCGAGTAGGTGTAGCCGTGTGGGAATTCCACCGCGTATTCCGGGGTCGGCTGGTTCATGAACGTCTGGTAGATCTCGCTGCTGGCAATCACTGCGCCCATCGGGATGGCGCCGTTGGTCACCTGCTTGGCGATGCACATCAGGTCTGGGGTAACGCCGAAGGCTTCCGAGCCGGTCATCGCACCCATGCGGCCGAAGCCAGTGATCACTTCGTCGAAGATCAGCAGAATGTTGTGCTGGGTGCAGATTTCACGCAGACGCTTCAGGTAGCCCTTCGGCGGCGGCAGCACACCGGCCGAACCGGCCAGCGGCTCGACGATGACTGCTGCGATGTTGGAGGCATCGTGCAGCTCGATCAGCTTGAGCATTTCGTCAGCCAGAGCGATACCGCCCTCTTCCGGCATGCCCTTGGAGAAAGCGTTCACCGGCAACACGGTGTGGGGCAGGTGGTCGACGTCCAGCAACTGACCAAACATCTTGCGGTTACCGTTGACGCCACCCAGGCTGGTACCCGCGATGTTCACGCCATGGTAACCACGGGCACGGCCGATGATCTTGGTCTTGGTTGCCTGGCCTTTCAGACGCCAGTAAGCACGCACCATCTTCAGTGCGGTATCGGCGCACTCGGAACCGGAGTTGGTATAGAAGACGTGATTCAGATTGCCCGGAACCAGCTCGGCGATCTTTTCCGCCAGCTGGAACGACAGCGGGTGGCCGAACTGGAACGCTGGCGAGTAGTCCAGCGTACTCAGTTGGCGGGTCACCGCGTCAGCGATTTCCTTGCGAGTGTGCCCTGCGCCGCAGGTCCACAGGCCGGACAGGGCGTCGAAGATCTTGCGCCCGTGGTCATCGACCAGGTAGTTGCCTTCGGCCGCCACGATCAGGCGAGGGTCACGCTGGAAGTTGCGGTTGGCGGTGTAGGGCATCCAGTGGGCGTCCAGCTTGAGCTGGCTGGCGATACCGGCAGGGGCGGTTTCGGGCATGTTCATCGGCGGTTCCTCGGAAGACGATTAGGCAACGATGTATCTTGTTGCAGCTAAATTGGCACGGCGATAGAGTCTGAAAAAGCCTACATTTCTAACCTTCAGACAGGCCGAGACTAAACTAATGAGCCGACGCCCCGATCCACTCGCCCAAGTCAGCGATTTCGACATCCGCCTGCTGAAGATCTACCGCAGCGTTGTCGAGTGCGGTGGCTTCTCGGCTGCCGAAAACGTACTGGGCATAGGTCGCTCGGCCATCAGCCAGCAGATGAACGACCTCGAGCAACGCCTCGGCCTACGCCTGTGTCAGCGCGGCCGCGCCGGTTTCTCGCTGACGGAGGAAGGCCGCGAGGTCTACCATTCAGCCCTGCAACTGCTCAGTGCACTGGAAAGCTTCCGCACCGAGGTCAACGGCCTGCACCAGCATTTACGCGGCGAGCTGAACATCGGCCTGACCGACAACCTGGTGACCTTGCCGCACATGCGTATCACCCACGCCTTGGCGGAACTCAAGGATCGGGGCCCTGACGTGCGCATCCAGATCCGTATGATCGCCCCCAGCCAGGTCGAGCACGGCGTGCTCGACGGCAGCCTGCACGTTGGCGTCGTACCACAGACCAGCCCGCTATCGGGGCTTGAGTACCAACCGTTGTACAGCGAACGCTCGCTGCTGTACTGCGCAGTCGGCCACCCGTTGTTCTACGCCGACGACCAGCAGATAGACGACGAACGCCTCAATAGCCAGGAAGCCATCACCCCCACCTTCCGTCTGCCCGCCGAAATCCAGGCGCATTACCAGGCACTGAATTGCACAGCCAGTGCTTCTGACCGCGAGGGCATGGCGTTTCTCATCCTCACCGGGCGCTATATCGGCTACCTGCCCGACCACTACGCCACGTTCTGGGTCCAACAAGGCCGTTTGCGTGCGCTAAAGCCCAGGGAGCGTTTTTATGACCTGAGCCTGAGCTGGGTCACCCGCAAAGGCCGGCGCCCCAACCTGGTGCTGGAAAGCTTCCTCGAAAGCCTGGCTGCGACACGTTGATGCCAGTCTGTGCCGTAAACGCTTGTCACTTCGGCACAGGCAGGTAATCTTGTGCCACAGCCGCAGCCACTGCCCCGTACGGAATCGTCCATGACCCTAGAAGTCCCTGCGCATCGCCTCTCCGCCTCGGGCAAGCCCGCGGGCCGTATCCGCCAGAAGAACGAACAGGCCATTATCCAGGCCGCTGAAGATGAATTCGCCCGCCATGGTTTCAAGGGCACCAGCATGAACACCATCGCCCTCAAGGCGGGGTTGCCCAAGGCTAACCTGCACTACTACTTCACCAACAAGCTGGGCCTGTACATCGCCGTGCTCAGCAACATCATCGAGTTGTGGGACAGCACCTTCAACGCCTTGAGCGTCGATGACGACCCCGGTGAAGCCCTGAGCCAGTACATCCGCACCAAGATGGAGTTCTCCCGGCGCAACCCGCAAGCTTCGCGCATTTTCGCCATGGAAGTGATCAGCGGTGGCACCTGCCTGACCGAATACTTCAGCGCCGATTACCGCGAATGGTTCCGCGGCCGTGCTGCGGTATTCCAGGCCTGGATCGAAGCAGGCAAAATGGACCCGGTCGACCCCGTGCACCTGATCTTCCTGCTCTGGGGCAGCACCCAGCATTACGCCGACTTTGCCACCCAGATTTGCCAGGTGACTGGCCGCAGCCGCCTGACCAAACAGGACATGGAAGACGCGAGCAACAACCTTATCCACATCATTCTGAAGGGCTGCGGCATCAAGCCGGCTGCCTGACCGTCCTTTATGCCTTCTACCCTGCTCGACCTCTGCGAATACCGCGAGGAAATCCGCAAAAGCCGCTTCATCACCCTCGCCGGGCCGATCAGCAGTGCCGCCGACGCGATGAATTTCATCGAACGTCACAGCGACTTGGCCGCAACCCACAACTGCTGGGCCTGGAAACTCGGCGCGCAGTACCGCAGCAGCGACGATGGCGAACCCGGTGGCACCGCTGGGCGGCCGATCCTGGCGGCCATCGAAGCGCAGGACTGCGACCAGGTGGTGGTGCTGGTGATCCGCTGGTACGGCGGCATCCAATTGGGCACCGGCGGCCTGGCCAGGGCCTATGGCGGCGGCGCCAACAAGTGCCTGCAACAGGCGCCCAAGCGCCTGCTGGTGCAACGCAGCAATTTCAGTTGCAGCTGCAGTTTCAGCGAGCTGGCGTTGGTGAAGCTGCGCCTGGCCGAGGTTGACGGCCTGGTCCTGGATGAACAGTTCACCGCCAATGGTGTTGACCTGCTGATTGCCCTCGGTGACGCCCACCTGGCGCCATTGCAACAGCAACTGGCGGATTTGAGCCGCGGACGTATTTTGCTCGAAGCACGCTGAACATTGCCCACAGCAACTGTGGGCCTGCCTGTGGATAAGCTTGGGGCAAGCTCTTGCAGGCTAGTGATTTCAAGGCCCTCAGAGCCTTGATCATATTTTGATCACTATTTGATGACAGTCGTAAACTGCTGAATGTGCGCGACTTATCCCCAGCGAACCGCCCACCCAAACCGCACCCCACTCGCTCACCTTGCACACAATAACTGTGGACCAGCTTGTGGATAACCCGTGTGCCAACCGGCGAAGCGCCCGGCCCCGCAAGGCCCAGACGAAACTGACCATTTTTTGACCAACAGCAAACCAGGCACGCATATCCGCCGTGACGTATGCTCAGTTCCTTTCTCCTACACCGATAAAGGAATGTTCCTATGGCTAATTCAAGAACTGCCCTCATCATCGGCGCCTCGCGCGGGCTTGGCCTGGGCCTGGTACAACGCCTGCACGAAGACGGCTGGAAAATCACTGCCACCGTCCGTAACCCGCAGCAGCCCGGCGCCCTGGCGAACGTGCCCGGCGTGCACATCGAGCAGCTGGAAATGAACGACACCGTCCAGCTCGATGGCCTGAAGCAACGCCTGCAAGGCCAGGTATTCGACCTGATATTCGTCAACGCCGGGGTCATGGGCCCCTTGCCGCAAGATCTGGAGGCGGTAAGCAACAGCGACATTGGCGATCTGTTCATGACCAACGCCGTGGCGCCGATACGCGTGGCTCGCCGCCTGGTGGATCAAATACGCGAAGGCAGTGGTGTGCTGGCCTTCATGAGCTCGATCCTGGGAAGCATCACCATCCCCGACGGTGGCGAAATCTGCCTGTACAAGGCCAGCAAGGCGGCACTGAACTCGATGATCAACAGCTTCTTCGTTGAGCAGCAGCGCCCGGACCTGTGCGTGCTGGCCATGCACCCGGGCTGGGTGAAAACCGACATGGGTGGCGAAAACGCCGATATCGATGTGCTCACCAGCACCCGCGGCATGATCGAACAGATCAAGGCCCAAAGCGGCAAGGGCGGCCTGCGCTTCATCAACTACAAGGGCGAACCCTTGGTCTGGTGATTCACCAGGTCGCAGCCCGGCTGGGCGCATTGCCCGGCCGGCCCCTGTAGAATGGCCGCAACTGTACCTGATTGAGATGAACCACTATGTATGACTGGTTGAACGCCCTGCCCAAGGCCGAACTGCACCTGCACCTGGAAGGCTCGCTGGAGCCCGAGTTGCTGTTCGCCCTGGCTGAGCGCAACAAGATCGCCTTGCCCTGGGCCGATGTGGAGACCTTGCGCGGTGCCTATGCCTTCAACAACCTGCAGGAGTTCCTCGACCTGTATTACCAGGGCGCCGACGTGCTGCGCACCGAGCAGGACTTCTACGACCTGACCTGGGCCTACCTGCAGCGCTGCAAGGCCCAGAACGTGATCCACACCGAACCCTTCTTCGACCCGCAGACCCATACCGACCGTGGCATTGCTTTCGAAGTGGTGCTCAACGGCATCAGCCAGGCGCTCAAGGATGGCCGCGAACAGCTGGGCATCAGCAGCGGCCTGATCCTCAGCTTCCTGCGCCACCTCAGCGAGGATGAAGCGCACCAGACCCTCGATCAGGCCTTGCCGTTCCGCGATGCGTTCATTGCCGTAGGCCTGGACAGCTCGGAGATGGGCCACCCACCCAGCAAGTTCCAGCGTGTGTTCGATCGCGCCCGTAGCGAAGGCTTCATCGCCGTTGCCCATGCTGGCGAAGAAGGCCCGCCTGAGTACATCTGGGAAGCCCTCGACCTGCTGAAGATCAAACGTATCGACCATGGCGTGCGCGCCATCGAGGACGAGCGCCTGATGCAGCGCATTATCGACGAGCAGATCCCGCTCACGGTGTGCCCGCTATCCAACACCAAGCTCTGCGTGTTCGACCACATGAGCCAGCACAACATCCTCGACATGCTCGAGCGTGGCGTGAAAGTCACGGTCAACTCGGACGACCCGGCCTACTTCGGTGGCTACGTCACGGAGAACTTCCACGCTCTGCATACCCACTTGGGCATGACCGAAGACCAGGCGCGTCGCCTGGCGCAGAACAGCCTGGACGCACGGCTGGTTTGAGTAGCATGACGACGTTGCGCTCAACCGACCTGCAACGTCGCCACGCGGGCTATGCGATTGATCTGCTGGATACCCAGCGCCGAGATATGCAATGCCCGCGAGTCCTCCAACTCACGCATCCAGCCAGATTGCAGGAACAACCTGAACAAGGCCTGGCCCAGTACGCCCCCCAGATGCGGGCCCTGGTCATTCCATTCGGTGCAGCGGCAGATCACGCAACCTCGTTGCTGGTGTGGCGCCAGGGCATCGATGTACACCCCGACCAAGGCCAACTGCGCCCGCCCCTCGTCACTGACCCTCAAGTGCCGTCCGCTGCCTTCCAACCAGCCAGCCACCACCATGCGATGGTACAGCTCACTGGCCAACTCCCCACCCAGGTGATCGCCACAACGGCGCGCCCGGCGCATCGACAGGGGCAGCGACGATACCGGCGCTTCGGCACGCTCTCCCCTGGCGCTTTCCAGTTGTACGCTGGCCAAGGCCTCTACCGCTGCTCCGACCTGCGGGGTAGCCAGGCAGAAGTAACGTTTGCGGCCCCTGGCTTCATGCCTGAGCAAACCGGCCGACGACAGCAGCGAAAGGTGTGCGCAGGCTGACGATGAAGTCAGGCCAGTCATTATCGCGAGCTCATTGGCCAATCGTGGTGTGCCATCGATCAATGCCCACAGCATGGCACTGCGCTTGGGGTCGGCCATCAGGCTGGCGATCTGGCTGATACTGCTGGCTGCGTTCATGTCCTTGTAACTCCCTGCAATTTCACGGTGGGGATGCGATGGCCAACCCTGCCAGGGAAGCGCCTCTCGCTGGCACTGGCCTGGTTCGCCAGTATAAGCCGCAGAAAACGCCGTTCAGACGCCCACCTGCCGCAGCACCCAGGATGAAAAACCACTGGGTATGTCTACCCATGGCAAGCAGCGAAGCGGCTGCGAGATACTCCCCGGCACCACGTCAACCAAGGCACCGGTACGCCCACACAGGCGCGCTGAAACATCTTGATGAAAACAAACTTGCAGTCATTTCAGATACGGCCCACAGCAACCTTCCGCAAATAGCGCGAAACAAAGCGAAGGTTCTGTGGGTTTGCAGGCATTGCGCCCAAAGCAGGAAACACCGCCAGGAAAATGCACGCACCTACCGTCAGTCAGGACGCTGAAGCAGTGTCATGGCAGGCTCGCAGGCCAGCGCTACACTTGAGCCGCTGCCCTTTCTGGAGGTATGCCGCGATGAAAATTATCGTAAGTGCGTCGAGCCGAAACCCCGCCTGTCCTTGGCAAGTCCAGCTCGATCAGCACGTGGTCAGTTTCCGCAGCGAGGCTGAGGCACGTGCCTTCGTCGCCACGCTGGAAAACCGTCTGCAGGCACCTCATCCCCTCATGCGGGAGCCTTGGCCTGCAGACGTCGGGTCAACAGCGCGACACTGACCGCCAGCGCCCCGCACAGGCTGATCACGATTGCCATTGGCACCGCACTGCCGTCATGCAGCAGGCCGACCAGTGCGGCAGCACCCGCAGCGACGCTGAACTGCACACAGCCCATCAGTGCCGAGGCGCTACCGGCACGCGCGCCCTGTCCGCTCATGGCGCAGGCCGAAGCATTGGGAATGATGCAACCCAGGCTGGCGATACAGATGAACAGCGGCACCAGCAGCGGCCACAACTGCGCTGGGCGCAAGGCCGCCACGCCCAGCAGCACCAGGCCCGCAACCAGATACAGCCACACCGCGCGGCCCAGCAGGAACGCCGGTCCGCGTTTGGCCAGCAAGCGGGCGTTCACCTGCGCCACCAGAATAAAACCTGCGGCATTGGTACCGAACAGCCAGCCGTAGTGCTCTGCGGGTACGCCATACAGCTTGATGAACACGAAAGGCGAACCGGCGATATAGGCAAACATGCCGGCAATGGCGATACCGCCGGTCAGGGCATGGCCGAGGAAAACCCGGTCAGCCAGCAGCCGCAGGTACTGGCGCAACGCACCAGACAGCGGCTGGCGCGGTATATGCTCAGGCAGGCTTTCTGGCAGGCCCAGGCTTACCGCCAAAAGGCAGCCGGCACTGAACAGGCTCAGAGCGAGGAAGATCGACTGCCAGCCGGCCAGGTTCACCAGCACCCCACCCAGCATCGGTGCCAGGATCGGCGCCAGGCCCATGACCAGCATCAGTTGCGAAAACACTTTGGCTGAAGCTACCGGGTCGCACTTGTCGCTGACGATAGCCCGCGAAAGCACCATGCCGGCACACCCACCCAATGCCTGGATAAAACGTGCCAGCACCAAGGTGTCGAGGTTGGGGGCATAGGCACAGGCCAGTGAAGCCAAGGTAAACAGGGTCACGCCGAAGATCAGCGGCTTGCGTCGACCAAAGCGATCGGCAACTGGGCCATAGGCCAATTGCCCGATAGACAGGCCCAGGAAGTAAGCGGCCAAAGTGGCCTGGATGTGTTTTTCATCGGTGGCGAACGCTTGCGCCATGGCCGGGAAGGCTGGCAGGTAGAAGTCGATCGCCAAGGGCCCGAACGCACTGAGTGCGCCTAGGATGAGCACCATTCGCAGGTTCATCAGGAATCCATAGCAGGCTAAGCAAGTGACTGATTCTACCTGCTGTGGACCCTATCGATGTGAAAACATTTGCAACACTGTTACCCCCCAGTGGGAGCAATCAGGTCTTCAGGCGAGTTCGGCCTGGTACCCCTCATCCCGAATCGCGGTGAGGATCTGCTCCTGCGCCAACTCGCTCTGCACACGCACCTGTTTGCCTGCCAGATCAACTTCCACCCTGGCTGCCGCATCCTGCTCCTGCACCGCGCGGGTCACGGCTTTCACGCAATGGCCGCAGGTCATGCCTTGTACATTGAACACTTGCATGAGGGTTACCTCCTTCAGGTTTTTCACTAGTCTCAAGCTTGCCATCAGGGCAAGGTCAAGCCTTGCCTGCAACACCCGGGGTGGAAATCCGCGTCCGCGTCGGCCAAGCTGCGCCTTTGACGATCAGGCAAGCAGGAGATTTTTCATGTTCAGGGCAGCATTGGGCGTCGTCGGGCTATTGGGCGCGCTGGCTGTGGTGCCACCGGCCTTCGCCGAGGGCAACTCGGCCTACAGCGTACTGATCATTTCCCGGGAGCGCCTGGAAGTGGCCACCAGCTGCGAAATCGGCGTGTACCTCAACGACCAGCTTTCCGGGCGCGTTTTCCAGGAGCAGTCTACCTCGTTCAACTTGCCGCCTGGCCCGGTGGATGTACGCCTGCGCCTGCTACCTGGGCAAATGCCGGGTTGCGCCGCTGGTATAGAGGACCAGCGCAGCACGCGTTTGAATCTGCAGGCGGGCCAGATCAACAAATACCGCATCGCCATGGGGCAATATGGGCTGGAGTTGAAACGAGCCGACCTGGGCTATTGACCTTGCCTGCGTGGCAAGGTTGATGCTGGAGGCCTGTCCAAGGAGGAGAGCCATGCCCGCATCCACCACATACGACCTGCCGATCTCCGGCATGACCTGCGCCAGCTGTGCTGGCCGGGTCGAGCGCGCCCTGCGCAAGGTCACCGGCGCTGAACAGGTCAGCGTAAACCTCACCACTGAGAAAGCCCGGGTTCTGGCCGCGCCTGACAGCCTGCCGGCTTTGGTCAAAGCCGTGCGGGAGGCCGGTTACGGGGTGCCCACCCGCACCCTCGAGCTGCAGATTGGCGGCATGACCTGCGCCAGTTGTGTCGGCCGTGTGGAGCGCGCCCTGGGCAAATTGCCGGGGGTCGAGCAGGTCAGCGTCAACTTGGCCAGCGAACGCGCGCACCTCGAAGTGCTTGCGGCCCTGGATGACAACCTGCTGATCGACGCTGTGCAAAAGGCAGGCTACAGCGCCAGCCTGCCACAATCGACCAAGGACGACCAAAGCACTGTCCAGCGACGCCTGCGCAACGAGCGCCTGGCAGTCGGCGCAGCCTTGCTGTTGGCCCTGCCGCTGGTATTACCCATGCTGGTGCAACCGTTCGGCTTGCACTGGATGCTACCCGCCTGGGCGCAGTTCCTGCTGGCCACACCCGTGCAGTTCATTCTCGGTGCCCGCTTCTACATTGCGGCCTGGAAGGCCGTGCGCGCCGGTGCTGGCAACATGGACCTGCTGGTGGCCCTGGGCACCAGCGCTGGCTATGGCCTGAGCCTGTACCAATGGGCACAGGCTCCCGCCGGCATGGCCCCGCACCTGTACTTCGAAGCCTCGGCCGTGGTGATTGCCCTGGTATTGCTGGGCAAGTACCTGGAAAGCCGCGCCAAACGCCAGACCGCCAGTGCCATCCGCGCCCTCGAAGCCCTGCGCCCGGAACGCGCCGTGCGCGTGGTCGACGGCCAGGAGGAGGATGTGGCGATCGCCCAGTTGCGCTTGGGCGACCTGGTACTGGTCAAGCCCGGCGAGCGCTTCCCGGTCGACGGCGTGGTCGAAGACGGCAGCAGCCACGCCGATGAGGCCCTGATCAGCGGCGAGAGCCTGCCAGTGCCCAAGCAACCCGGCGACAGCGTCACCGGTGGCGCCATCAATGGCGAAGGCCGGCTGCTGGTGCTTACCCAGGCGCTGGGCACCGAGACCGTGCTGGCGCGCATCATCCGCCTGGTGGAAGACGCACAGGCCGCCAAAGCGCCGATCCAGAAGCTGGTCGACCGTGTCAGCCAGGTATTCGTCCCCGCTGTGCTGGTACTGGCCCTGATCACCCTGATTGGCTGGTGGCTGGCTGGGACACCGCTGGAAATCGCGCTGATCAACGCCGTCTCCGTGCTGGTCATCGCCTGCCCCTGCGCCCTCGGCCTGGCCACGCCCGCGGCGATCATGGCCGGCACCGGGGTCGCCGCCCGCCACGGCATCCTGATCAAGGATGCCGAAGCCCTGGAACGTGCCCATGCGGTCAACCGCGTAGTCTTCGACAAAACCGGCACCCTCACCTCCGGCAGCCCGCAGGTGGTTCACAGCCAGGCACTGGACGGCAACAGTGCCGACCTGTACCGCCTGGCCGGCGCCCTGCAGCGCGGGAGTGAACACCCACTGGCCAAGGCGGTACTGGTGGCCTGTGCAGAGCAAGGGCTGGACGTGCCAAGCGTTGCCGACAGCCAGTCGCTGACCGGGCGCGGCATTGCCGGTCGCGTTGAAGGCCGTGAACTGGCACTGGGCAACCGTCGACTGCTTGACGAAAGCGGGCTGCAGCCCGGCGAGTTGGCCGAAAAGGCCCAGGCCTGGGAAGCCGAAGGGCGCACACTGTCGTGGCTGATAGAACGCGGCACGCAACCAAGTGTGGTAGGCCTGTTCGCCTTTGGTGACAGCCTCAAGCCGGGCGCCGCGCAGGCCATCGACACCCTGCACGCCCAACACATCAGCAGCCACCTGCTGACCGGTGACAACCGTGGCAGCGCCAGAGTGGTTGCCGAGGCCCTGGGCATCGACGATGTGCATGCCGAAGTGCTACCGGCCGACAAGGCCGCGACCGTGGCCGCGCTCAAGCAGGAGGGTGTGGTTGCCATGGTTGGCGATGGTATCAACGATGCCCCGGCGCTGGCCGCAGCCGACATCGGCATTGCCATGGGTGGCGGTACCGACGTGGCCATGCAGGCCGCGGGCATCACCCTGATGCGTGGCGACCCGCGCCTGGTGCCCGCCGCACTGGAAATCAGCCGCAAGACCTACGCGAAGATCCGCCAGAACCTGTTCTGGGCATTCATCTACAACCTGATCGGCATCCCGCTGGCCGCGCTAGGTTACCTCAACCCGGTACTGGCAGGTGCCGCCATGGCCCTGTCCAGCGTAAGCGTCGTCAGCAACGCACTGTGGCTTAAAACGTGGAAACCCACCAGCAACACCCAGGAGGCGCCATGAACATTGGCCAGGCCGCCCGCCGCAGCGGGCTCAGCACCAAGATGATCCGTTACTACGAATCCATCGGCCTGCTCAAACCGGCCACACGCAGCGACAGCGGCTACCGCCTGTACCAGGCGGAAGATTTGCACAACCTGGCCTTCATCAAACGCTCCCGCGACCTGGGCTTTTCCCTCGAGGAGGTCGGCAAGTTGCTGGCCTTGTGGCAGGACCGCCAACGTGCCAGCGCCGATGTGAAGGCGCTGGCCATGCACCATATCGATGAACTGAACCGGCGCATCGAGGAGCTGGTGAGCCTGCGCGACACCCTCGGCGAGCTGGTTTCGCACTGCCAGGGTGACGACCGCCCGGACTGCCCGATCCTCAAAGACCTGGCCAATGGCGCTGCAGGCAGCTGTTGTCACTGAGCTGCCACGAGCGTTTGGTATGCCATAAATGTCCAAACACGACCGAATAGTCACCAACCACGACTTTATCCAATAAATACGGGCCTTTTGGCTTTATAAAACCCGGATGCTGCCGATGTAGTTGCTACCTGCCTCGTGTGTCGAAAATAACAATTCCGGGAGCGTCGATGAGCATCAAACAGAAATTGATCTGGGCATTCGCGGTCATCGCCGGCTTGCCCATCGTTCTGGTGGCCACCCTGGTGGTCATCAACCTGCGCGGCGAAGCCCGCGACGGATTCCTCGACAGCAGCAGCCGGGAAATCCGCCAGGTCAGCAACGCGATGAACATCTTCTTCCAGGGGATCAACCAGAACGTCGAGTACATGGCTTCCCAGCCAATGGTCGCCGCCACGGGTAGCGAGCTGAACAAGTACATGAGCGCAACCCCGTCCTACGAACTGGGCGAGCAGGCCAGCAAAATACTCGACTTCATGACCCGCCTGGCCAACTCACATCCCGCCTACGCCTACCTGTCCTATGGGGTGAATGACGGCGGCTACACCGGCTGGCCGGCCGGCCAGAAGTTTGTCAATTATGACCCACGCACGCGCCCCTGGTACCAACTCGCCATGGCCAACCCTGGCAAGACGTTACGTACCGGCGCCTACTACTGGGCCGCCGACGATGCAGTGCTGGTCAGCACCGTGCGCACCGTGGCCAATCAACTGGGCAACCCCGGCGGTGTGGTCAACATCGACGTGTCGCTCAAGGGCCTGACCGAGATCGTCAAGCAGATCAAACTGGGCGAAAGCGGCTACCTGATGCTGGTGGAAAGCAACGGCAACGTGATGGTCGACCCGCGCGACGCCACCCACAACTTCAAGCAGCTGGGAAGCTTTGGCGACGGTTATGCCAAGCTGGCCAAAGCCGGCAAAGGCCTGGTGGAGGTCGAACTCAATGGCGTGCACTACATGGCTAACGTCTACCCCGACCAGCAACTGGGCTGGACCTTCATCGGCCTGATCGAGCAAAGCGAAGTGATGCAGACCACCACCCGGCTCACCTGGCTGATCGGCGTCATCGCTGTGGTGTTGGCCTCGCTGTTCGCGTTGGTCGGTGCGGCCTTCGCCAAACTGATCGTGCGCCCGATCAACAGTGTCACCAATGGCCTGGAAGACATCGCCCAGGGTGAGGGAGACCTGACCCGCAACCTGGAAATCCGCGGCCGCGACGAAACCGCGCAACTGGCCAGCTGGTTCAACCAGTTCCTCGGGGCCATTCGCAGCCTGATCCAGCACATCGGCACTGCTGCCAGCAAGATCCTCAGCACGTCCAGCAGCTCGACCCGCGTCTCCAGCGACATGGCCGAGGCGGCCGGCCGCCAGCGTGAAGCCGTGGACATGGTTTCCACCGCATTCCACGAAATGGTCGCCACCGCCAATGAAGTGGCACGGTCCTGCAGCCAGGCAGCGCAGTCGGCCGACAGTGGCCAGCAGCAGGCCCGCGAAGGCCAGCAGCAGATCGATGCGGCGGTACACAGCGTTGATCGCCTGAGCCACGAAATCGAGCAATCGGCGCAGTCGATCCAGCAACTGGAGCGTGACAGCAACGCTATTCAGTCGATCCTCGGCACCATCCGTTCGATTGCCGAGCAGACCAACCTGTTGGCCCTGAACGCCGCCATCGAAGCGGCCCGTGCCGGTGAGCAGGGCCGCGGCTTTGCCGTGGTGGCGGACGAAGTGCGGGCGCTGGCCAAGCGCACTGCCGACTCCACCGCCGAAATCGACGGTCTGCTGGGCAACCTGGCCAGCCGTACCGCCGAAGTGGCCGAGCAGATGCACGCCAGCCTGGAAGTGTCGCAGCAGTCGGTGAGCCGCATTGGCCTGGCCCGCGACAGCTTCGGGCAGATCCGTGAGTCGGTGGACGTGATCCGCGACATGAACACCCAGATCGCCACGGCGGCCGAAGAGCAGCATCAGGTGGCCGAGGACATCAACCGGCACATCAGCCAGATTCACGGGGATGCGCAGTTGGTGGCCGAGCTGGCCCAGGCGGCGCGCCAGGACTCCGAGAGCCTGGCCGGGCTGTCCAATGAGCTGGATACGCTGGTGCGCAGGTTCCGCACCTGATGAGGCATGGCCTGTGCCGGCCCTTTCGCGGGTGGTAACGCGGCCTCTGTAGGCGCGGGTTTACCCGCGAAGAGGCCGGCACAAGCAACCGTAAACTAAAGCTTCAACTCCCCCGGTGTCGCCCCAAACAGCTGCTTGAACGCCGCAATGTAGGCCGAGGTGGAGTCATACCCACACCCCAGCGCCGCCTCGGTCACATTCTCCCCCGCCTCCAGCAACGCCAGCGACGACAACAACCGCATGCGCTGCCGCCAATTACGAAAGCTCAACCCGGTCTCCCGCTGAAACAACCGCATCAGCGTCTTCTCCGAACACCCCAGCTGCCGCGCCCACTGCTGCAAGGTCTGCGACTGGTCTGGTGCAGCGATCAAGCCATTGCACAGCGCCAGCAAACCAGGGTGGCGGGGCAACGGCAGCGAAAAACCGACTTCCGGCAAAGTGCGCAACTGGTCGAGCAGCACCGCCACCAGACGCGCCTCGGCGCTGTCGTCCTCTGGGTAATCCGCCGGGAACAGGCAGAACTGCTTGATCAGCTCGCGCGCCAGCGGCGTCACTTCCAGCACCCGGCATTGTTCCGGCGCCCATGGGCAGGCATCGCGGCGTACATACAGGCTGCGCATCTCGGCTTGCATCGAGGTGACCACTTCATGCTCGGCATCGGCAGGGATCCACACCCCCCACTGCGGTGGGGCAAAGTAACTGCCGTCGCGTGTGTACACGCCGAGTACGCCGCTGATGGCGTAGGAAAACTGTACCCAGTCGTGCCGGTGGCGAGTGGTCCACGAACCGGCGCCAAGGCTTTCGGCACGGGCGTAGAGGGGTCTGGGCAGGTGTTCCAGCGCGGGGATAGCGCGGGGGTGTCCGATGATCGGCATGGTATTTTCTTTTAGTTCTGACCAGACAAGCCTAACAGCTGGATCATGATCGAGGCACTCGCCGCCTCTGCCGTTACCCTGGAGGTACTTCAGCGCTCGACGATAACGGTCACCCCCTGCCCGCCTGCCGCACAGATCGAAATCAGCCCGCGCCCCTTACCCGCCGTCGCCAGCAGCTTGGCCAGGCTGGCCAATATCCGCCCACCGGTTGCCGCAAACGGGTGCCCGGCCGCCAGCGAACTGCCCTTGACATTGAGTTTGCTACGGTCGATCGCGCCAAGCGGTGCCTCCAGGCCCAACCGCTCACGGCAGTAGTCGGCATCCTCCCAGGCCTTGAGCGTGCACAGCACCTGGGCAGCAAAGGCTTCGTGGATTTCGTAATAGTCAAAGTCCTGCAGCGTCAGGCCATTGCGTGCCAGCAAGCGCGGCACGGCATACACAGGCGCCATCAACAACCCTTCGCGCCCCGTGACAAAATCCACCGCAGCGGTTTCGCCATCGACCAGATAGGCAAGCACCTGCAACCCCTGCTGCTGCGCCCACGCCTCGCTGCCCAACAGCACCAGCGAAGCACCATCGGTCAACGGCGTGGAGTTACCCGCCGTCAACGTGCCCTGCCCGCTGCGGTCAAAGGCTGGTTTGAGTCTGGCCAACTGCTCAAGACTCAGGTCGGGGCGCAGGTTGTTGTCCCGTGTCAGCGAAAGAAACGGCGTCAACAGATCTTCCTGCCAACCCTCGGCATAGGCAGCGGCCAGCTTCTGGTGGCTAAGCAGGGCCAGTTCGTCCTGCTCGGCACGGCCAACGCGCCAGGTGTGGGCCATGCGCTCGCAATGCTCGCCCATCGACAACCCCGTGCGCGGCTCGCTATTGCGTGGTAGTTCGGGTTTCAGGTGACGAGGCCGCAGCTTGAGGAAGGGCTTTAACCGTTCGCCAAGGCTTTTGCCACGGTTGGCCTGCAGCAATATATGGCGCAAGCCTTCGTTGACGGCGATGGGCGCATCGGAGGTGCTATCGACACCGCCAGCAATACCGCAGTCGATCTGCCCCAGGGCAATCTTGTTGGCCACCAGCAGCGCAGCCTCCAGCCCGGTACCGCAGGCCTGCTGGATGTCATAGGCCGGGGTCTGCGCAGACAGGCGCGAACCCAACACGCACTCGCGGGTCAGGTTCATGTCGCGCGAGTGCTTGAGCACGGCACCGGCCACCACCTCGCCCAACCGCAGCCCGTGCAGGCAATAGCGTTCGATCAAGCCTTCAAGCGCGGCCGTGAGCATCGCCTGGTTGCTGGCCGTGGCGTAGGCGCCATTGGCGCGGGCGAAGGGGATCCGGTTGCCACCCAGGATCGCGACCCGGCGAGCTGAACGCATGCGCTTATTCCTCCTGAAACAATTTGATCGGTACAGCCTAGGTGTTTTTACCGCATTCGAACGACCCTGCCGCAAAGTTGGTCCACACTTTCAAGCTTGCCTTTCGGGAGACCCCTCATGAGCGATCGCTACCTCGGTTTTGCCAACTCCAATCTCGGCCGCCGCCTCGTGGATGCCCTTGGCCTGCCACGCCCGGCGCCACTGGAGCGCTGGCAGGCTGGCCGCCTGCGCCCGGTAGAAGGTGCCCTGGTACTGGGTGGCGGGCCACTGGCGAAGCAGGTCGAAGCCATCGCCCCGTGCCTTACTGACGAGGTTTACAGCTTCAGCGCCGACAACCTGCAGGCTGAAGCCTGGGTGGCCGGCCTGGGGCCGAAAATCAAGGCCGTGGTATTCGATGCCAGTCATTTGTCCGACAGCGATGCACTGAAGCAGTTGCGTGAATTTTTCCAGCCGCTGCTACGCAGTCTGGCCCCATGCGCCCATGTACTGGTTTTAGGCCTTGCACCGGAAGGCCTCGACAACCCACTGGCCAGCGTTGCACAGCGTGCCCTTGAGGGCTTCAGCCGCTCACTGGCCAAGGAACTGCGCAATGGCGCTACTGCCCAGCTGTTGTATGTCGCCCCCGGTGCCGAAGATCAGCTGGAAGGCGCCCTGCGCTTCTTCCTCTCGCCAAAGAGTGCCTTCATCTCTGGCCAGGTTCTGCGCCTGCAAGCCTGCACCAGCCAGGTGGAAGACTGGACCCGCCCACTCGGCGGTCGCCGTGCGCTGGTCACGGGGGCTGCGCGCGGCATCGGTGCCGCCATTGCGGAAACCTTGGCACGGGACGGCGCCGATGTACTGCTGCTGGATGTACCGCAGGCCAGCCAGGACCTCGACGCCCTCGCTGCACGCCTTGGCGGCAAGGCACTGCCATTGGATATATGCGCTAGCGATGCGGCAACGCAACTGCTCGCAGCCCTGCCCGACGGCATCGATATCGTGGTTCACAACGCCGGGATCACTCGTGACAAGACACTGGCCAACATGACGCCGGAATACTGGGACGCCGTGCTGGCCGTGAACCTCAAGGCACCGCAGGTGCTCACCCAGGCGCTGTATGACAACGGCGCGCTGGGGGAAAACGCGCGCATCACCCTGCTGGCCTCGGTCAGCGGCATTGCCGGCAACCGCGGGCAGGCCAATTATGCCGCGAGCAAAGCCGGGCTGATCGGCCTGGCCCAGGCCTGGGCGCCACGGCTCGCCGAGCGCGGTGGCAGCATCAACGCCATCGCCCCCGGTTTCATCGAAACCCACATGACTGCAGCCATGCCCATGGGCCTGCGCGAGGCAGGGCGGCGCTTGAGTTCGCTGGGCCAGGGTGGGCGCCCGCAGGACGTCGCCGAAGCCATTGCGTGGCTCAGCCAGCCAGGCTCCGGGTCGGTCAACGGCCAGGTGCTGCGGGTGTGCGGCCAGGCACTGATGGGAGCTTGAGCATGAGCCGACAATGGCACGATCTGCACAACCCGGCCGCCCGCGCCAGCCTGTACCTGCGCGCAGCCAGCAAACGCACCATCAGCGGCGACCGGCTGCCGGACGATGGCCTGCGCTGTTTCATTCGGGTCCAACCGGGCAACCTGGGGGCGTATCGAAGGCTTTGCCACTTTCCCGATGATGGCCGCCTGCCAGGGACTTATCCCCATGTGATGGCATTTGCCCTGCAATTGCAGCTGATGACGGCCGATGATTTCCCCTTCCCGCTGCTTGGTCTGGTACACCTGCACAACCGCATCGAAGTGCTGCGCCTGCTTGGTGCTGTCGAAGGGCTGCGCTTTGCGGTGTATGCGCACAACCTGCAGCGCCATGCCAAAGGGGGCACCTTCGACCTGGTCACCGAGGCTGAAGATGGCATCGGCCTGCTCTGGCGAGAGACCAGCCGCATGTTGGTGCGTGGTTTGGCCCTGGAAGGCCAGACGAGTGAGCCGGCCGACACTGAGCCTGATCCGTTGCCCGAAGCCACACGCTGGTACGCCGACAGTGATATCGGTCGGCGTTATGCCAAGGTGTGCGGGGATTACAACCCTATCCACCTCAGTGCAGTCAGTGCGCGGTTGTTCGGCTTTCCCACGGCCATTGCCCATGGCATGTGGACCAAGGCCATGGCCTTGGCCGCGCTGCGTGGGCACCTGCCGCACAGTGGCTATGCCTTTGAGGTGGACTTCCGCAAGCCGGTCAGGTTGCCTTCGGAGGTGGTGCTCAGTGCCAGTGAAGCGGGCCCTTCGGGCCAACTGCGCCTGGATGGGCACGGGGACGTGCTGCATATGGTCGGCCGTTGGGAGTGCCTGTAGGCCGGGCCTGTCCTGGCGGTATACGCTTGCTTTGCATCGGGCCTGGGCAGAAGCTATGCAGCAATAGGAGACCCCCGATGAACCTGCAAGAAATCACCCAACGCCTGCATCAGATCCGCGATACCAACGACTGGCGCGGCTTCCACAGCCCGAAGAACCTGGCCATGGCCGCCAGCGTCGAAATGGCCGAGCTGGTAGAAATCTTCCAGTGGCTGAGCGAGGACGAATCGCGCCAACTGCCTGCCGACAAGCTGGCCCACGCCGGCCAGGAAGTCGGTGACGTGGTGCTCTACCTGTTGCTGCTGTGCAGCGAACTGGGCCTGGACATGGACCAGGTGGTGCGTGCCAAGCTGGCCGACAGCGAGAGGCGCTTCGCCCGATGAACGATCGTCATTTCGATGAGCTGGCCACCCGCTTTGCCGAAAAGATCTATGGCGGCGCCAAGGGTGCGATCCGCCTGGCGGTGTTGCAGGCCGACCTGGCCGAAGCGCTACCCGACCGCCCGCTACGCATCCTCGACATCGGCGCCGGGTTGGGCCACATGGCCTTGTGGCTGGCCGAGCGCGGCCACCAGCTGACCCTGGCCGAACCTGCGGCGCCCATGCTCGAAGGCGCCAGGGCGCGCTTTGCCGAAGCCGGCCAGACCGCGACCTTCATCCAGGCACCCTGGCAAGACCTGCTCGGCCAACTGACCGAGCGCTACGACCTCGTGCTCTGCCATGCAGTGCTCGAATGGCTGGCCGAACCCGAGAGCATCCTGCCAGTGCTGCACCAGCTCACGGCGCCCGACGGCTGGTTATCGCTGGCCTTCTACAACCGCGACGCACTGGTCTATCGCAACCTGCTCAAGGGCCATTTCCGCAAGTTGCGCAGCAACCGGCTGGAAGGTGAAAAGCAGAGCCTGACCCCACAGAAACCGCTTGATCCACGCGAACTCAAGGCGCAACTTGAGCCTATGTGGCAGGTTGAAAGCGAAAGCGGCGTGCGGGTGTTTCACGACTATATGCCCAAGGAATTCCAGGGCAAGGCCGAGCTGCTCGACCTGCTGGAAATGGAACTGGCCCACCGTCGCCACCCTACCTTCGCCGGACTTGGCCGCTACCTGCACTGGGTCTGCCGCCCCCGCTAATCCGCCACGCCGGGAGGAACACATGCCGTACCGTCTGTTGTGCCTGGCCCTGCTGCCCATTGCCCTGGCTGGTTGCCAGGGCAGCAACCCGTATGTGGCCAGCAGCCGCCCGTTACCACCGGCCCCTGCGCAGGCGGCCAACACCTTCGACGCCAGTGCATACCCTGCGCCCGCTCGTGATTATGGGCACTACCGCAGCTGGAGCTGGCGCAACGGCCAGTTGCCCAGCGGCGCTGTGGGTGCCGACCCGGCGCAACTGGCCGATGCGGTGAGCGGTGCGCTCGACCAGCATGGCCTACGCCCCTCTCGCGCAGGCCCTGGCGACTTGCTGGTGAGCGCCGGTATGCGCCTGGAAAAACGCTTGCGCCAGGTGCGTGACTACGACAGCTACGACCCCTACTACGGGCCGTACCCTTATGGTGGCGTGGGCTATGGAGGCTATCGCCATGGCTATGGGGGCTATGCCAGCGTGCCCATCGTGCGTACCTACGAGGTCGAAGTCCTGGTGGTGCGCATCGACCTGTACGACGCCCGCAGCGGTCAGCCGGTCTGGAGCGCCAGCGCCGAAAGCAGCAGCAACAAGGACTCGCCCCGCGAGCGCGAAAGTGCCTTGCGCGATTCTGTGCACAAGGCGCTCAGCGGCTATCCTCCCAGTTAATAGCTAACGGAGAACCATCATGTTGCGCCGTCTCGTTCTACTGTCATTCGCATTGTTGCTCGCTGCCTGCTCGAGCAACAACGTCCAGCAGGATTTCGATGCCAGCCGCGATTTTGCCGCCTACCGTAGCTGGGCATGGCAGGAGCCGGGCCTGCAGTACCGCCCGGATGACCCACGGATCAAAAGCGACCTTACCGAGCAACGCATTCGCCAGGCGGTGGCAGAGCAACTCGACCAGCGTGGCCTGCGTCCGGTACAAGGCGGAGCGCGGCCGGACCTGACAGTACGCACGTACCTGATCGTGGAACAGCGCCAACAACAGATCACCACCAACTACGGCGGTGGCTGGGGTGGCTACTGGGGCGGCTACTGGGGTGGCCCGATGTACAACGAAACCCGCAGTGTCGACTACAAGGTCGCCACCATTCAGGTCGACATGTTCGATGGGCGTGACGGCAAGCTGGTATGGCGCGGCAGTGCCGAGCAGATCATGAACAACTACCCGCCAAGCCCGGAAGAACGTAACAGCGCAATCCGCAACACCGTGGCCAAGGTGCTGGGCAACTACCCACCGGGCAGCAAAAAATAGCGTCGGAATATGGCGTTGGCATGCACCGTGGCCCGCGAAGGAAGTGGCACGGTGCATGTTACTGCCTTCGCGGCTGAACCCGCGCCTACACTGATCGCGATTCTCAGTACGACTGAATCCCCTGCCAGGCCGGTGTCAGCTGCGACAAAATCCATTCCACGCACGCCTTTTTTCCGTTGCCAACCGCACTCCCCCGCGCGTTCCCGTCTATCTTCATCTAGGTAAACCTGACTGACCGGGTAGAAGTGTTCAACATTTGGGAAAGGCGACCTGCCAATGCAAAGCATTGTTCTCCTGCTGTGGCTTGCCTTGTGCTCCGAACAGGATGTGCGTCAACGCCAGATCTCCAACATGCTGACCCTGGGGGTGGCTGGCTGCGCCCTGGCCTGGCTGTTCGCTACCGGCCACAGCTGGATAGGCGCCGATGCCAGCGATGCCGGTTGGGCGCTGGCCATCGTCATGCTGCTGACCCTGCCAGGCTACATGCTCGGCCGCTTCGGCGCTGACGACGTCAAGCTGATGGGCGCCCTGGCCCTGGCCACAAGCCCGCAATATGTACTCGGCACCTTTATTGGCGCGGGTGTCAGTGTGCTGGTCTGGCTATTGACCCGCCGACGCCTGTGGACTCTGCTCAATCCCAAGATAAAGAAGCGTTTGCAGGCCCTGACCGAGGAAATGGGCGACAAGCAGGCTTTCGTCCCTTATGTGTTGTCAGGTTTTCTTCTGACAGCCGTATGGATCCAGTAAGCCTTCCAGTGGTCCGATGACTTGTACACGCCTTGTACATTTTCGCCTGGTGCGACTACTTTTAAGCTGCCAGAGCGTCTGGCACGGGAGCAGGGCCGTATAAGAACAGGGAGTTGATCGTGTCCAGATCAGTGAGTGAAGTGAAGGTGTTGGTGGTTGATGACCAACCGGTCATTGTCGAACAACTGAGTGAATTCCTCGAAACCAAGGGCTATGCCTGCGTTACAGCCCTCTCAACCGACGAAGCCATCGAGCACTATGTGGCAGACCCTAGCATCGGCCTGCTTATCTGTGACCTGCACATGCCCGATCGGGACGGCATCGAGCTGGTGCGCGCCTTGAAGGAGATCAACGGCAGCCAGCGCATGTTCGAAGCCATCATGTTGACTGGGCGTGCCGAGAAGCAGGACTTGATCCGGGCGCTACGCGAAGGTTTCGCCGATTACTACCAGAAGCCGATGGACCTCGATGAACTGCTGGCAGGCGTCCGCCGGCAGGAAGAGGTCTTGCTGGAGCGCCAGCGCAATATCCGTGATCTGGGTGGATTGAACCAGCGCTTGCAGGAACTGGCCGAGTCGGTGGACGAACTGTATCAGGACCTGGAAAAAGCCCGTGGCCAAGGCACCCACCGGCGTGCCAGTGATGCAGAAGAAAGCGAAAGCGAGCTGCCAGCAGCGTTCGAGAAACTGTCACCACGCCAACTGGAAGTGGCGCGCCTGGTTAGCAAGGGCAAGACCAATTACCAGATCGCCTGTGAACTGGGCATTACCGAAAACACCGTGAAGCTGTATGTATCTCAGGTATTGCGTTTGACGCATATGCACAACCGCACCCAACTGGCTCTGGCGCTGACCCCTAGCTCGTCGCCCGTGCACCAGCGGTTCACGACCCATTGAGTGAAGGCTCGGCACACCATTCTGGAGCGGCCTGGCGCTGCGAAAGGCTGCTCCTGCAAGCCCATAGTTGCCTGCTACAACTGGATCGCCAGGTTCAACGACAGCCGAGGCCCACGGTCCAGGCTATCCAGCGCCACATCCGCCAACGGCTTGGCCACTTCCAGCGCCACATTGAACATATGCCCAGCCCCTAACCGCACACCCAGCGCCACCGAAGCCAGATGGGCGTCCTCCACCGGTCCCCGGTTATGCCAGGCCTGTGCGGTATCCACCACCGCATAGGGCTGAACCCGCGCAAGCCAGCTACTTCGCATGCTGTAGTTAAGCTCGTAAGCCACACCCCAGCCCTTGTCACCGTCCGCCTGATCGCGCGGGTAGCCACGGCCGAAATTCTGCCCGCCAAACCCCGCACGCTCACTGTCGGGCAAGCGATCGTCACTCCAGTACAACGCACCGGATACCACCCCCTGCCAGTTTTCCAGCAGCGTGTCGCTCTGCAGGCCGGAAAGCCGAAAGCGCAGGAAATCGAGATCGTAGTCAGCATCGCTGCGTGCCCCCAGATAGTCCAGGCCCTGATAGACCCCGACACTGACGATACGCAAACGCCCCTGCTCCACCTTGCGCCAGTCACCTTCGAATGACAGCGCCCGTACATAGGTGTCGTACTTGCGAAACGGTGGCTGCTCGGCCATCCGGTCTTGATCTTTCTCACTGACTGAGTACACGTGGCCCTGCACCGCCAGCCACTCATTCGGCCTTACGATCACCGGCTGGCGCAAACCGATCGCATAGCGTTCACTGTCGTGCTTGCGAGTGATATCGCGGCCATCGTCCAGACGTATGCGCGTGCCGGGCTCGCTGCGGTAGCGCGAGGCCGATAGCAGCAGTTGGCTACCGGCAGAGTCCAGGTACTGGCTGTAATCGAGACGCTGGTAATGGACCCGGTCTTCCCCAGAGGGCAGCAGCCAACTGGCCGCGAACTGTTCGCCATGGCGAGTCTGGGCATTGCTGGCTGCCGTCAACAGGGCCTGAGCAGCGTCACGGCTGGAGTCGGCCACGGTCACCGCGGCGCTGAGCGGCTTGCGCCGTGCATGCACGGTCAACTGGGCGACATCCTCGGCAGCCCGCGCCATTGTCAGTTCGGCCTCTACCACGACCCCTGGCATGCGCGTAGCCAGGCCCAGATAGCGCTCCAGCGTTTCGCGGGTCAGTGGGCGCTCGGCCTCAATGCGCGCCAGCAACTGCTGCAAATACTCACTGGCCGGTCCAATATCGCCGTCCAAGCGGTAATCACGTACGTAACCTTCGACCAGCACCACGTCGACCCTGCCATCTGCCACATCCTGAGGCGGCAGGTAGGCATACGACAGCAAGTAGCCCTTCTGCCGGTAGCGTTGGGTCAGGCGCTGGGTGTATTGCTGCAATTCACCCAACGTGGTTTCGCGCCCGATCAGCGGCTGATAGTGTTCACGCAGGTCGCCCAAGGGGAACACCGTGCCGCCCTCGAAGCGCACTTTTTGCAGCACCAGCCGGGTGTTGGCCGGGGCCCAGTCGGGGTTGTCGATAGCCGCCCCTGCCAACCGTATGCGGGGGCTCACAGGGGCGTAGTCCGTCATCGGCAGGTTGGCGCTGGGCAGACGCCGCTCGTATTCATGGCTGTCGAGAAACCCCGGCAACGGCTCGGCGTGGGCAGCAAGTGCCCAAAGCAGCAACATCAGGGGCATGACCAGAGGACGCATAGGGCACTCCATGTTCCCATGGGTTGCGGGGCACCAGCCGGTCACACCCGTCACTTGCAAGCGTAGGTGCTGGCCCGGCTGTCGTCGAACACCTACTCACTGACCTGGAACGCCACCCGCGCCGTCTGACCGCTTTCGTCCAGCGCGCTGAGTTCGGCCTGCCCGACCTGTGGCAAACGCAGCAACAAGCTGTCCTGCCCCTGGGTTTCACCCAACGGCTGGCCGTTGAGGAACCACCAGCGCCGTCCACCACCACCCAAGGCAGATACCTGCAATTGCAACGGCTCAGTGCTGGTGGCCGGGCGGCGCAGATGGTCGCCAGGGCGCACACCGACGATCGACAGCGGTGGTGCACTGGCCGGCGCCTGCGGCGGGCAGGCCGGGTCGATGGCCGGCAAACGCGCCATGCGCCGCTCGACACGCGGTAGCCACGGCTCCAGCGGCGCCGGCCACAGGACGATGTCACGAGCCCTGGCGCCCGGGCAGCTACCATCGACCCGCAGGCCCTGATCGTTGACCCACACTGTTTCGCGCAAGCCCAGGCCCAGCGGCTGGTCGGCTGCCTGCAAGGTTGGCGGCGTGGTGCCGTCCAGGGTCCATGCAAAGCGCTGACGCCGACAGTTGGTGTCCTGCTTGCTCATCGGCTGGCCCAGCGGCCAACAGATTGCCGCAACGCCAATATTCGCAGGTACTCGCTCTACCGGGACGCTGATACCGCGTTGGCTGTCGCGATTGCTCAACAGATCGTGCACCTGCAACATCAGCGGCGCCGCCGACGCCAGGCCGAACTGACCGGGCACCGGTGTACCGTCGGGGCGGCCAATCCATACGCCAATCAGGTAGCGCGGCCCCACGCCAATCGACCAGGCATCGCGAAAGCCGTAGCTGGTGCCAGTTTTCCAGGCCAGTTGCGGGCGCTGCACCAGTTCGGCGTGCGGGTCGCGGTCCGGGCGCGCCTGGCCACTGAGAATACGCCGGATGATCCACGCCGCCCCCGGTGACAGCAACCGGTGCTCCACCAGGGGGGCCTGTGGCTGCAAGCGCACCTGCGCACTGTTGCCCCCCCGCGCCAGCGCCGCGTAGCCGCCGACCAAGTCTTCCAGGCGGCTGCCGGCACCGCCCAGGATCAACGACAGGTTGGGCTCGGCAAGGGGCGGCAGTATCAGCGGCATGCCCGCCATGCGCAATTGCGCGGCAAAGCGTTTCGGGCCGTAGGCTTCCAGCAATTGCACGGCGGGCAGGTTGAGCGACAGGGCCAGCGCTGAGCTCGCCGACACCGGCCCGCTGAAACCCATGGAGAAGTTGCCAGGGCGATAGTCGCCATAGCGTCGTGGAACATCCTGCAACAGCGATTCGGAATGGATCAGGCCATCGTCCAGCGCCATGCCGTAGAGAAAAGGCTTGAGGGTGGAGCCGGGCGAACGCAGCGAGCGCACCATGTCGACATGGCCAAAGCGGCGCTCATCAGACAAATCTACCGAGCCCAGGTACGCGCGCACCGCCATGGACTGCGCTTCGACCACCAGAATGGCGGCCGAGGTACGCTCGGGCAGCCGGGCGCGCCAGCCCAGCAGCAAGTCTTCGAGGCGCCGCTGAAGCGCAGCGTCAAGCGTGGTCCGAATCAGTGGCGGGCTGTCAGCACTGTTCAGGCGTCGGGCCAGCAATGGCGCCAAAGCCGGCTCCTGGCGTGGCGCCAACACCAACGGCTCCTCGGCTGCCTCGCGGAGCTGCTGGGCCGGCCATACCTGGTATTCAGCCAGGCGCTGCAGCACCTTGTCCCGGGCACGCTGGGCACGCTCGGGGTGGCGGTCCGGGCGCAGCCGGCTGGGTGCCTGGGGCAGCACAGCCAGCAGCGCCGCTTCGGCGGGTGTCAGGTGACGGGGGGACTTGCCCAGGTACGCCCAGCTGGCTGCCGCCACGCCCTGAAGCGTGCCGCCGAAAGGTGCGCGGTTCAGGTAGATCTGCAGGATGTCACGCTTGGACAAGTGCCACTCCAACTGCAACGTGCGCCATAGCTGGCGCAGTTTACCGCCCAGGGTACGGTCGTGCGGGTCGAGCAGGCGTGCCACCTGCATCGACAGTGTGCTGCCGCCCGACACGACACGCCCGCTGCGCAGGTTCAGCCAGGCCGCACGGGCCAATGCCAGCGGGTTGACCCCTGGGTGGTCGTAGAACCAACGGTCCTCGTAAGTCAGCAAGGCCTGCAGGTAAAGCGGCGAAACCTCTTCAGGGCTAACTGGGTAGCGCCACACGCCCTCAGCATCGGCAAAGCGCCACAACGGTGTGCCGTCTTCGGCCAGCACTACCCGGGCCAGGTCGTCACCCGGCATCGGCAGCGGCCAGATACGATCAGCCAGCCAGAACAGGCCGCCCAGCACCAGCAAACTGATCAGCGTGGCACGCAACAACCTGCCCGCACGGCTGCGTGGTCGCGCTAAGCTTGGCATCGGGAACCGACCTGGCCAGGTAATGGCCAAAGGCTTTGGGACGACAACCTCGCCGATTTTTTCATCAGGAAGCAACTATGCATGTAGAAGGTTTTTTCGAGTGGCTGGGCCAGGCACTGGGGTCGTTGATCCGCTTCATCGTCGACGCATTGAGCGGGCTGTTCAACCTGCTGGCCAATGCTGGTGGCAACTTCATCGATGGCCTGTCGCGCACCTTGGGCATGGACACCTCGCTGCTGAGCATCCTGGCGCTGATCATCGGCCTGATGCTGCTGTACTCGGCAATCCGCGCATTCATGCGCGCGTCGATCATCCTCGGGATCATCTGGCTGGTGCTGGGGCTGTGGGTGATGAGCTGGGTGATCCACTGATCTGCGCGGTGGGAGCGGCCTTGCGTCGCGACAGGACTGCACAGCAGCCCCAGGATTTCAGCTTCGCCGCTTGAACTTCCGGGGCCGCTTCGCGGCCCTATCGCGGCGCAAGGCCGCTCCCACATTGTCCGCGTCGAGCGGGACTCTAGCGGGCTTTCACGGTCATCTCCCCTTGCCCATCGCCCACGGCCTGCAGGTTCGGCCGATACATCGACTCGACCTGCGGCGGCGGCACGCGGTAAGTGCCCGGTGTCACCGCTCGCGCCAGGTACAGCAGGTGGGTGGTGCCATAGCCGTCAAGCTTGAGCGCGGCCACGTAACGGTCATCACGATACTCCTGATGCACCACGCTGGCGTTCTGCATCGACTCGCGCCACGCCTTCACTGCACTGCTGGCATTGTCCAGGCTGGCGGCGCTTTGAGCCAGGTTCTGGTTTTCCAGCTCCAGGCCTGCCGGCAGCAGGTCCACCACCAGCGCGTCCGGCACGCGGTCCTCGGCTTTCAGCGCCAGGTGCACGAGCACAAGGTCGCCACTGCGCAGGTTGTGCAGGTCCAGCGGCTGGCCATTCATGCCCAGGTACTCTCTGCGAATCTGCAGGCCGTTGCCGCCAGCAGCAGGCGCCTGTCGTGGGTAGCCCGACAGAGTCAGCTGCTGGTACAACGTCTCGCTGCCCTCGTTCTGCACGCTCAGTGGCGAGGCCAGTAACGGGCCTTCCAGCTTCATACCGGCCTCGGCATTGTTCAACTCGCGCACTTCACCCGCGCTGTCCAGGCGTGCCTGCCACTGGCCTTCCGGCTTGCCCAGCAGGCCACGGCCAGCGAGGAACAGTGCATTGCGCTCTTGGGTCGACAGCCAACGGTTGGCCGCCAGTTCATCCGACAACGCGAACAGGCGCTGATCGACCTGGCTGCTGGCCAGGTTGCTTTCCTGCAGCAGTGCCAGGATCAGCGCCTGGTCACGCAGGGCGCTGCCGTAATCGGCCAGCCAGCCTTTGCCACGGCTGATGCCCAGGCCCGCCTGCAAGGCTTGCCCGGCACGCGGTTTGTCGCCCATTTTGTCCAGCGCCACCGCCAGTTGTACCAGCGGCAGACCGGAGCGGGCATCGGCGCGACGTTCGAACAGGCCGCGCAGGGCCCCCAACGGCGCCTGCTGGCTGCGCGACAGCACCAGCGCCGCATAGGCCTGCACGGCAAAGCGTGTGTGGTCGGCATTTTCGCTGTAGTCGACTTCGATCAGGTTGCGTTCCTGCAGGTAACGCAGCAGGCGCTCACTGGCCTTCTTCAGTGCCTCGGCAGGCACGCCGTAACCTTGGTCACGGGCACGCAGCAGGAAGTCAGTAACATACGCGGTGAGCCAGTACTCTTCTTCGCTGTCCGAACTCCACAGGCCAAAGCTGCCGTTGTAGCGCTGCATCCCCAGCAAGTGCTCGATGCCCATCTCGATCTTGCGCTTGCGCACATCCGCCGGCTCCCCCTTGATGCCCAGGCGCTTGAGGCTGTCGGCATCGGCGTACAGCGAGGGGTACAGGCCACTGGTGGTCTGTTCGAGGCAGCCGTAGGGGTAGGCTTGCAGCGCGCGAATCTGCTCGGCAAGGTTCAGCGGCGGCCGGCTCGACAAGGCCAGGCTGGCTTCCAGGCCAGCCGGTTCGAAGGCGGCCAGGTCTGCTTCGGGCAGGGTCCACGGCTGGTCCTTCAAGGCCACGCGGTAGTGCTTGAGCATTGCCGGGTAGGCCGGGCGCACGCCCAGCGTCCACTCACGCTCGAACGCTGTGATCGGCTCGTTCGGCAGTTGCAGGCCCGTCACCCGGACATGTACCTTGCCCTGCCCCAGACCACCCTGGGCCTGCACCGGAATCATCAGCGTCGAGCGCTGCCCTTCGGCCAGATTAACGCTCTGCACGGCGTCGGCCGCCAGGCTCAGTTGCCCTTCTGTGGTGATTTCGACGTTCAGTTGCTGGGCGCGGCCGGACAGGTTGGCCAGGTCCAGTGCCAGGCGGGTACGGTCGCCACCGGCCAGGAAGCGCGGGGCCGAAAGCTCGGCAATCAACGGTGCGGCGACCACGGTCTTGCCTTCGGTCATGCCGAAGTGCTCTTCGGTCCAGGCCTGGGCCATCAACCGCAGTTCGCCGTTGAAGTCGGGGATATCGACCGTGGCCTGGCCCTCACCCTTGTCGTCCAGCGTCACCGGCAGGCTCTGTTGGGCAACGATGGTTACCGTAGTGTTGGGTCGCTTGCCCCCCTTGGCCATCGCTGCGTCACCACCGAATGCCAGGCTGGCCAGGCGGCCCTGCCCGGCCTCGATCAGTTGGCCGTAGATGTCCAGTTGATCGGCACCATAGGCCTTGCGCCCGAACAGGCTGGCGAACGGGTCGGGGGTTTTGAAATCGGTAATGTTGAGGATGCCCACGTCCACCGCCGACAACAGCACATGCACCTGCTTGGGCACGCTGCCATCGGCGTTGGCGGCCTTGATCTTCACCGTCAACGGCTGTTTCGGCCGCATTTTCTCCGGTGCCTGCAGGCTCAGCGCAAGCTTGCGCTCGGCGCGGTCCAGCGGCAGGTGCAGCACGCCCACAGCACGCTTGGGCGTGGCATTGGCCTTGCGCTCACCCGGGCGGATAACCAACGCGCTGATGTACAGGTCGTGGCGGGCCCAGGCCTTGTCCAGTTGCACGTCAAAGGTCTTGCCCTCGGCGGGCACATCGATTTCCTGCCACCACAGCGGGCCCTCACTGGACTCGATCATCAGGTAGCCGCTGCCCGCAGCGGGCGGGGTGACGGTGACCTTGGCGGTAGCGCCATCGGCGTAGGAGGGTTTGTCCAGCGCCAGCTTGACCTGGTCCGGCCGTACCGCGCCGCCCTCAGCGTTGTCCTGGGCACGATAGCCGGCCCAGAAGCGCTCACTGGATACCAGGCCGGTCTGCGGGTCTTCGACCTCGACGCGGTAAGGGCCCCATTCAACCTGGAAGCTGAGCTTGGCAGTGGAACCTGCCTTGACGCTGATCGTCTCTTCGTTCTGGGTCAGGAACTTCTCGTTGTAGGCGTAACTCCAGCCGTCGCTTTGCGAGTAATTCCAGTAGTAATCGCGGCGTTCGCGAACAAGGCGCACCTTGAGCGCATCGGCCGCCAGTTTGTTACCGTCGCGGTCGGCCACCAGGAACTCGAATTCCACCGGGCCGTTGCTATCAGTTTCCTCACCTTCGAACAGGCCTCGCAGGCCCGGCAGGCGCTCAGCCGGCCAGATAGGCTGCTCCAGGCGCCGGGTGATCGGCCGGCCACCCGACTCCTGCAGGCTGGCCTGCACGGTAAGTTGCAGCGGAGAGCGGGCCTCGGCCCAACGGCTTTCGATATCGACCACCGCCTTGCCGGCCTGGTCAAGGGTGACTTCGTCCAGTTCCAGGTCCTGGTTCAGATCGGTTTCGGTGACCGAACCGAACTGGTAACCAGGCAACGCCGGTACCGCCTCGCGCAGCGGGCGTACATAGGCCTGACCGCTCAGGCGATTGCCGGCGGCCGGGGCGCCATAGAGGTAACGGCCATTGACCTGGATGCGCGCATCTTCATCCGGCGAAAGCGGTTGGCTGCTGCCCTTGAGCTCCAGCGCCAGGCGCTCGGGCAGGAAGTCTTCGACAAGGAATTCATAGACCTGCTTGCGCCCGCCACCCAGGTCGAGCAGCAGTTGCCAACGGCCCGTCGGGGCCTCGGTGGCCAGTTGCAACTGGTATTGGTACAAGCCATTGCTGTCGGCTTCCCAGACGAACTTGCGGCTCACCTGTTCATCCGGGCGACGCACTTCCACGCTCACTGGCTGGGCTTTGACCGGCTTGCCGTCCTGGTCGCGCAGCAGGCCGTTGAGCAGCACCGTCTCACCCGGGCGGTACAGGTCACGCGGGCCGAAAATGAAGAACTGCAGCGGGTTGGCCTGAGGCCCGGTGATGTCGAATTCGGCCAGATCCAGGGCTGCGGTGTTCAGGCGCAGCAGCGTGGTATGCACGCCCTGAGTGGCGATCAGGGTATCGGCCTTGGGCGTGATCGGCAGTTGGGCATGCCCCTTGCCATCGGTAGTGGCCTGGGCCAGCAGCTTGCCCTTTTCGTCATGGATTTCCAGGTTGACGCCGCTCAGCGCCTTGCCGCCTTCCAGGGCTTGAGCAAACACGTCGATGCGATCGCGGTAGCGGTGGGCCGACACGCCGATGTCGCTAAGGGTGAACAGGGTTGCCGGCTGAGAATAATCGTAGGTACCCGAGGCGCGCATCACTGCCAGGTACACGCCTGGCGCCTGCAACGGCTTGATGCCGGCAATCGGCAGCAACACGGTCTCACGCGTGTTGCGTGCCGGGTTGAGATCAAAGCGGCCGCTGTAGACCAGCTCGGCCATGTCCAGGGTTTCCTTGGACTGGTAGTAGTACAGGCTGCTGTTGCGCCCCCAGTTGGCCAGGAAGGTCGAGAGCATGTCTGGCTTGACGCGGAAGAACTCGACATCCACCTTTTCGACGTTCAGGGCAATCACCGGCAGGCCTTCGGCCAGACGCGTAGGCAGCAGCGAGCCGCGGCTGGCAAAGCCGATGGTCGGCTGCATGTCGCGGGTTTCCAGGCGGGTGATCGACTCGCTGTCCAGCTGCTTGCCATTGACTGCCAACAGCCCCTTGTCGACGGTCAGCACCAGCTTGCGCTGCGGCTCCAGGTGGCGCAAGCGCAGCTCCATCTGGTTGTCGGAGAGTTCCCAGGCACCGTCGAGCTTGCCTTTGACGGTGTCTACCAGGTGCACTTTGTTGGCGAAGTCCTGCTTGGCATCCAGCGGTACGGAGAAGCTGACCGACAGCGTTGCCGCGCCATCGAGCTGCACTTCCGATACGTCCAGCACCGTGAGTTCGCGGCCCTCATAGCGCTTGGCGAGCACGGTCGGGTCCTCACGCTTGGGGGCGGAGGCTTCGGCGGGCACGGGTGCCACAGACTTCTCGACCGGCGCCGGTTTACCCGGCGTGGAAGAGTCACAGGCACTGAGCAACGCCAGCGCGCAGGCCAGCAACAATCCTTTGTTGAACATGAGATAGGAACTCTTGGGCAGCGTGTACGTGAGGGCAGCAACTATAGCGCAACGTCAGGTGCAGCACCCGGCGTTGCGCGCCAGGTCAGACCATGGTCGCGCTAAATGGTTGCCTGGTCGGTACACTGTGGCCATTCGTTAAAAGGGGGCCGCGTTGCGCCCCTTCGCGGGCTTGCCCGCTTCCACAGGTTTGGCGCCGGCCGCAAGAGCAACACTTTCCTGTGGGAGCGAGCACGCTCGCGAAGGGGCGCAACGCGGCCCCAAGATCTCATGGAATGCACATGCCCCAACTCGCTGCCGACTGGCGCCACCGACCCACCCACCGCAAGGTCTGGGCGCTGGCCGCGCCGATGATCCTGTCCAACATCTCGGTACCGCTGGTGGTGCTGGTCGACAGCACGGTCATCGGCCATCTTCCGCACGCCCACCAGCTGGGTGCGGTGGCCGTGGGTGCCACCTTGTTCACCTTCATGGTCGGCCTGATGGGCTTCCTGCGCATGGGGTCCACCGGCTTCGCTGCTCAGGCCGCCGGCCGTGGCGACGGTGCAGCGTTACGCCAGGTACTGGTGCAAGGGCTACTGCTGGCGGTCGGCTTCGCCCTGTTGATCGGCCTGCTGGCCCTGCCCTTCAGCCAGCTGGCACTTCATGCGATGCAACCCAGCGCAGCCCTGCAGCAGTCCACCGAAGACTTCTTCCATACCCGCCTGCTTGGCCTGCCTGCGGCGCTGGCCAGTTACGCGCTGGTCGGCTGGTTCCTCGGCACCCAGAACGCCAGGGCTCCACTGGCCATCCTGCTGACCACCAACCTGCTGAACATCGCCTTGAACCTTTGGTTCGTGCTGGGCCTGGACTGGGGCGTACTGGGCTCGGCGCGGGCGTCGGTGATTGCCGAATGGACTGCCGCCCTGCTCGGCCTGGCCTTGACCCGTCCGGCCCTGCGGGCCTACCCGGGGCAGATCGTGTGGGCAGCGCTCAAGCGCTGGCAGGCCTGGAGGCCACTGCTGGCGGTGAACCGCGACATCTTCCTGCGCAGCCTGGCGCTGCAACTGGTGTTCCTGCTGATTACCGTGCAAGGCGCACGCCTGGGCGAAGCGACCGTGGCGGCCAACGCCCTGTTGCTCAATGGCCTGCTGCTGACGGCCTATGCGCTGGATGGGCTGGCCCATGCGGTGGAGGCCTTGTGCGGCCATGCCATTGGTGCCCGTGACCGCGACACCCTGCGTCGCTCGCTGGTGGTGGCCTGCGGCTGGTCGCTGATCACCAGCCTGGGCTTTGCCGGGCTGTTCCTGTTGGGTGGGCACCTGTTCATCGACTTGCAGACCGACATCGACAGTGTGCGGGCGGCGGCTTATCCGTATTTGCCCTACCTGGCATTGCTGCCGTTGATCGCGGTGTGGAGTTACTTGCTGGATGGGTTGTTCATCGGCGCGACCCGGGCGCGGGAAATGCGTAATGCAATGCTGGTTTCGGTATTGATTGCGCTGCCGGTGGCAGTGGCCATGAGCGGGTTGGGCAACCATGGGTTGTGGATGGCGTTTCTTGGGTTCATGGGGTTGCGGGCGGTGACGTTGGGGTGGGTCGGGTGGCGGTTGCAGCAGAGGGACCTGTGGTTTGGCTGATTGGGGCCGCTTTGCGGCCCATCGCGACGCAAGGCCGCTCCCACAGGGGATAGCGGGTCGGCCTGCTTTCGCGATCGCTGTGGGAGCGGCCTTGTGTCGCGAAATGAGGGCGAAGCCCTCACATGCTCACAGCCATACACAGTCCCAATGGGGATACTCGCCAGCCCGCCGCACCAGGCCGGCCCGAATGGGGTTGGCGATGATGTAGCGGGCCACCGCTCGCACATCCTCCTCGCGACGCAAAGCCCGGTCATGAAAGCTGGTTTGCCAGATATGCCGTCTTTCAGCACCGGCCTTGTACAAGGCACAGCTGCTTCTGGATTTGAATTCGCACATTAGCCTACCCAGGCTCACTGGACCCAGCTCGATAAGCCAGTGAAGGTGATCCGGCATCAACACCCATGCCAGCGATCGACAAGCCTTGCGCTCATCGCTGAACCGCAACTGCTGGATCACGGTCCTGGCGAATCGGAAGTCTTTGAACAACGGCGTTCGGCTGCGGGTAGTTGTGGTCAACAGGTAGAGGCGCCCGGATTCGGACACCCGGCCATTACGTAAACGATGGGAGCCTGGACGTTCCATGTCTTTCTCCTTTGAATTGTGCATTCAAAGTTAGCGCCGCGAATGCGACGGGCGAGGACAGGACCATTACCGGGTATGACACGGTGAGGGCTTTGCCCTCATATCGCGACACGAGGCCGCGCCCACAAAAACAAGCAATCCGTGCAGTTTTTGCGGGGCGGCCCCGTCAATTACGACGACAGGTACGAAGACCGGGTCAAGCCCAGGCGCAAGGCATCCAGATACTGGGTCCGCTCGCGCGCAGTGATCTTGGCGCTGGCAACCTTGTCGCGATAATGCGTCATCAACTCCTCCGGCGACAGGTGCACGTAGCGCAGCATGTCTTCGATGGTGTCGTGGGTTTCGATACCGGCGTGGTACACGCTGCCGTCGGCATTCTGGTAGATGTTCACCGAGTCGGTGTCACCGAACAGGTTGTGCATGTCACCCAGGATTTCCTGATAGGCACCCACCAGGAACACGCCCAGCAGGTAATCCTCGCCCTCCTTCACCGCATGCACCGGCATGCTGGTTTCGATACTTTGCTCGTCAACGTACTGGTTGATCTTGCCGTCGGAGTCGCAAGTCAGGTCCTGCAATACCGCACGCCGCATCGGCTCTTCGTCCAGGCGATGCAGCGGGATGATCGGCAGTACCTGGCCGATGGCCCAGGTGTCTGGCAGGCTCTGGAACACCGAGAAGTTGCAGATGTACTTGTCGGCCAGCTTGTCGTTCAGCTCGTCCAGCACCTGGCGGTGCGAGCGCTGGCGGGCTTTCAGCGAGTTGTGCAGGCGGCGGCACACGGCAAAATAGCACTGCTCGGCCAAGGCTTTCTCGCCCAGGCTGATCTTGCCGTCGGCGTACTGCGCGGCCACATCACCCATGTAGTGGGTGGCACGCCAGTAGGTCTCGGTGACCATCTCGATGTCGGTCGGGCCAAGCAGATCGGCCAGCCACTGCACGGTCTCGGGCAGGGCTTCCTTGTTCTCGATGGTGGGTACGTCGTCGTTGTGCTTCTCGACATCGGTGACCTGGATCACCAGCATGGCGTGGTGCGCAGTCAGCGAACGGCCACTCTCGGAGAAGATGTGCGGATGCGGCAGGCCCTGCGCGTCGCAGAACTCCTTGAGCATGCCCACCACCACGCCGGCGTAGTCGTCCATGTCATAGTTGATCGAGCTGGCATTGCGCGAATGGGTGCCGTCGTAGTCCACGCCCAGGCCACCGCCAACGTCAATGTGGTCGACCGGCAGGCCCAGCGCACGCAGTTCGCCGTAATAACGGATGGCCTCTTTGAAGCCGTGCTGGTAGTCGGCCAGGTTGGCGATCTGCGAACCCATGTGGAAGTGCAGCAGGCGGATGCCCTGGTCCAGACCGGCATCGCGAAAGCGCTGCACCACCGAGAGCAATTGGGCGGCGGACAAACCGAACTTGGACTTCTCGCCACCGGTGTCGGCCCACTTGCTCGAGGCCAGCGACGACAGGCGAACACGCAGGCCAACCTGCGGTTTCACCTTGAGCTCGGCGGCTTCTTCGATCACCAAGGCTACTTCCGACTCTTTCTCGATGACGATGAACACGTTGTGGCCGAGCTTCTGGCCCATCAGCGCCAGGCGAATGAACTCACGGTCCTTGTAGCCGTTGCAGACGATGGTGCCGCCCTTCGGCGCCAGCGCCAGCACTGCCAGCAACTCGGGTTTGGAGCCGGCTTCCAGGCCGATGGAAACGTTCTGCGTGGCGATGATGTTCTCCACCACCGCTTCCTGCTGGTTGACCTTGATCGGGTACAACGCGGTGTACTGGCTCTGGTATTCCAGGCGCGCGATGTTGGCGTCGAAGGCGCCGGTCAGTTGGCGCACACGGTCCTGCAGAATGTCAGGGAAGCGCACGAGCAAGGGCAGCGACAAGCCGCTCTGGCGCAGTTCGTCGACCTGCTTGAACAGGTCAATCGGAGCACTGTCAGGGCCGTTGGGGCGTACTTCGACGCGCCCGGCGTCATTGATGGCGAAATAGCCAGCGCCCCAATGGCGGATGCCATAAACACTGCGGCTATCAGCCACGGTCCATTGGCTACCATCGTCTTTGCGTGTGCGTCGTACGGACATTCAAGTCCCCTATAGATAAGTCGAAGACACTGCCCGCAGGCAGCGGGGCGAGTGTAAAAGCTGAAAATGACGATTCATCCGTGCTCAGGCATAGACTCTGACCACGGGAACGAGTTTAGAAAGCGCTGGGCAAAAAATCGCGCGGTGGCTTCAGCCGCCGGACTTTTTCGCCTTGAAACCCTGTTTGGTCAGCTCGCCGATCAACAGCTCGACATGGTCGCCCTGGATCTCGATAACCCCGTCCTTCAGCGCGCCGCCGGTACCGCAGCGGCGCTTGAGCGTGGTCGCCAGTTCTTTGAGCTGGTCAGGCGGTAGCGGCACGCCGGTGACGGTGGTCACGGTCTTGCCACCACGGCCTTTGCTTTCGCGGCGCACGCGGGCAATGCCGTCGCCTTCGGGGATGGTTTGCTGCTTGCAGATGCAGGCATCCACCGGCTGGCCACAGTCGGGGCAGTGCCGACCGGCGTCGGTGGAGTACACGAGACCGCCAAGGGCGGAAAAGGAAGAAGCTTTCTTGGCCACTTTTGTTCCTCGGTGCTGAGGACAAAAACTGGTCGTGCCTTGGGGTTGAGGCCGACCGCGAAGCCCCACTCTGGCAGGGGCGGCGCTACTGCTGCAAGAATTGCGGCAGCCCGAAAAGGGCGCGCAGTGTAACGATAAATACGCCTGTTGTGTAGGAGCGGGTTTACCCGCGAACAAGGGCAAAGCCCTTGCCCTGCGAAACGGGTGTCTGGGCCGGTATTTCGCGGGCAAACCCGAGGCTACAAAGTGGCCTTGTAGCGCTGCAACGCCGCCAACGAGTCCGGGCAATAAGGCTTGCTCAAGCTTTCCTGCTCAGCCTGTTCCAGACCGATGAAGCGCGCCTCGATCACCTCTTCCGGCTGCAACCGCAACGGCGCATCCGACACCGCCGAATATACCGCACACCACAAGCGGTTATCCGGCTGGTCAAAGTAGAACCGCTCGTGGAAGCGCAACTCAGCGCCTTCGATGCCCAGCTCTTCGGCCAGCTCGCGCGCTGCCGATTCGGCATACGCCTCCCCAGCCGTGACCATGCCGCCCGCCGCCACATCCCAATACCCTGGGTACAGCGCCTTGCTCAGCGTACGCCGGTGTACACACAATTCACCGGCACTGTTGAACAGCAGAATGAACGTGCAGCGCCCGATCAGGCCACGCTCGCGCAGCTCGGCACGGGGCAAGGCGCCCAGTACCTGGTCGGTCTCGTCCACCCAGGTGACCAGCTCGCGGTCGGAAGCCGCCCGATGGGCGGCCTCGGCGGGGCTGATAGCCATCATCAACCCTGCGACAACAACTGACGCAGGTCGATTACCGCAGCGTTGGCCCGGGAAATGTAATTGGCCATGACCAACGAGTGGTTGGCCCACATGCCGAAGCCACTGCCGTTGAGCACCATCGGGCTCCACAGCGCCTCTTGCGAGGCCTCCAGCTCACGAATGATCTGGCGCACGCTGACGGTGGCATTCTTCTTCGCCAGCACGTCGGCGAAGTCAACCTCGATGGCACGCAGCAGGTGCGACAGCGCCCAGGCTTGGCCACGGGCTTCGTAGAACACGTTGTCAATCTGCAGCCATGGGGTTTCTACCAGCTCCTCGTCCACCTGCGGCGCCTGACCGGCAACGACCGACTCGGTCTTCAACGTGCTGTTGAGCTTGACCCGCCCAACGCTTGCCGACAGGCGCTGCGACAGCGAGCCCAGACGGGTGGCCACGTCACCCAGCCAGTTGTTCAGGTTGTCGGCGCGGGTATAGAAGATCGCGCCCTTGTCGCCGGCAGCCAGACGGGTCTGGTAACGGGTCAGCGACTTGATGCCCTCTTCGAACTCCGACTCGCTCGACGGCAGGATCCAGCTCTTGTTGTCGAAGTTGAAGCGTGGCTCGGCCTTGGCCAGGTCGGCGTCTTCGGTGGACTGCGACTGCGAACGGGCGAAGTCTTTGCGCAGAGCACGGGACAGGTCGCGGACCTGGACCAGCACGCCATATTCCCAACTTGGCATGTTGTCCATCCACAGCCCTGGCGGGAAGCGGTCGTTGGAAATGTAGCCGCCCGGCTTGTTCAGCAAAGTGTTGGCCACGGTCTTGAGGGTTTCGACGGTGGTATAGCCCACCACCATCTGCTGGCCAGCACGTTCGGCTGCGGCCTGGGCGTTTTGCTGCACCGGGAACAGAGCAGGCTCCTGGCTCCAGTACCAGCCCAAGCCGATACACACCAGCAGGTACAACCCGATCAGGGTCCCCAGGGCACGGCTCCAAAGGCCGCCAAGGTAGCTACGGGCGGCAGCGCCGCGCCCGTCGACACGCTCACGGGGCTCGGCTTTGGCCTCTCGGTTTTTCCAGTCCAGCATGGCTTTGTCCTTAATCAGTCACGACGGTTCAGGGGCTTTGACCACAGGCCTGCGCTAGGGTGCCACGGTAAGCCCGAATGCCAGCACTATAAAGCAGACACCACCGTACGCATAAGCGACCATTCAGTCAGCAACTGAATATTCGTTCTGCCCGCTTTGTTGACGCAGGGCACTCACGCACTTGAAAAGAGCTGCTAGCATAGAGCCATCATTGCCCCTGCACATCCCAACCTATAAGTAGCCAGGACATGAGCCAAGCAGTCGAGCCGAGCCCGCAGTGCCCCGTCCAACAGCTGACGCGTAACGGCCTGCGCAAGGACGATCCGCTCGACCAGTTGCATCTGCCCGTGCGCAAACCGGTGTACATCCTGCTGCAGGACCACGAGCGCGCCCAGCGCCTGGCCCAGCAACTGGAATTCTTTGGTCTGGTGGTGCAAGCGTTGCCGAGCGCCGCAGCGTTTCTCGCCTCGATCGGCGAGTACCCGCCGTCGGCCATCATCATGGATGTCGACTTCACCGGCGCCGGGCTGGGCTTGCTGCTGGCCGCTCAGGTGCAGCAGGGCCTGGCACGCTCCATTCCGTTGCTGTTCTTCAGCCATCACGAAGCCGACACCCCTACCCGCCTTGCCGCAGTACGCGCCGGCGGTCAGGATTTTCTCACCGGCAGCCTGGAAGCCTCCAGCTTGCTGGAAAAGGTCGAACTGCTGACCAACACCGCCCCGCACGACCCGTTGCGCGTGCTGATCATCGACGATTCGCGCACCCAGGCCATGTACACCGAGCGTGTACTGGCCGGCGCCGGCATGCTCACCCGCAGCCTGACCGACCCGATCCGCACCATGGCCGAGCTTGCCGACTTCCAGCCCGACCTGATCATCCTCGACCTGTACATGCCGGCCTGCACCGGCCCGGAGCTGGCCAAGGTAATCCGCCACAGTGACCGGTATGTGAGTGTGCCGATCATCTACCTGTCTGCCGAGGACGACCTGGACAAGCAACTGGATGCCATGAGCGAAGGCGGTGATGACTTTTTGACCAAGCCGTTTCGCTCACGCCACCTGATCACTACCGTGCGCAACCGCGCCGCCCGCGCCCGCCATTTGAAGGCGCGCATGGTTCGCGACAGCCTCACCGGGCTGTACAACCACACTCATATCCTGCAGTTGCTGGAAGACTGCAGCTTCCGCGCCCGCCGTGAGCAGCAGCCGTTGAGCTTTGCCATGCTCGACATCGACCACTTCAAGAAGATCAACGACCGCCATGGCCACCCCATGGGCGACCGAGTGATCAAGAGCCTTGCTCTATTCCTCAAGCAGCGCTTGCGCAAGACCGATTTCATTGGCCGCTACGGTGGCGAGGAATTCGCCATCGTCATGCCCAATACCGCGCTGGACGCCGCACACAAAGTGCTGGACGAAATTCGCCGGCGCTTTGCCGAAATTCTCTACCCGGCGCAGCCACGAGACTTGCAGTGCACCTTCAGCGCCGGCGTGGTGCAACTGGATGAGGGGCTGGATGCACTGACCATGGCCAGCGCAGCGGACGAGGCGCTGTACCGGGCCAAGCATGCGGGGCGCAATTGCGTCGTTCGTGTAGAGCCCTGAAATTCGCACTCACTGTGCCGGCTTCTTCACAGACTCGCCCGCTTCCCCAGGCATTTCACACACCTCAAATCTGGGGGTAAACCTGTGGGAGCGGGCAAGCCCGCGAAGAGGCCAGTGCAGGCCAAACCAATAGAGGCACTGTGCCACTTTTTTTCTGACGCCAAGCCCCTGGCGTCATCACCCTGTCACAAAATCGCAATAACTTCAGGCGCCTACCTCTCCCCTGCGCAGGAAGTTCGCGGCTATGCGCCTGAAGTGGCTGACCAATTTCAACACCCTGTTGCTGGTGACCGTGTGTATCGCCTTGGGCGCCACCCTGTGGTGGTCGCAGCGCGCCCTCGAGCGCCCCTACCAGCTGATGGAGCGCTATCTGGGCCTGTCCCAGCAGTTCCAGAACCAGGCGGCGCGCAATATCCAGGCCTACCTGGGCAGCGGCGACGCCCTGCGCCAGGCCGCCGCCATGGAGGCGACCCAGCAGTTGCAGGCCGCACTGACGGACTGGCCCGTTGAGCTGGCCGAGAAGTTGCGCCCCAGCCTGGATAGCCTGCAGGCCTTCACCGCCAATGAACTGCTGGCCGCCGGCAAGCTGGCCGGCGACCCACAAGCCCTGCTGCTGCAAGCCGAGCGGGAGCTGGGGGCGAACTTCGAGCAGATGGCCAGCTACGCCCGCGACAGTGGCAACGCCGAGGCCAATCGCTACTTGCAGCCCTTGCTCGACGCCACCCTGCATCTGGGGCGGCTGTCATTGGCTCGCGACAAGCTGGTCAGCAGCGGCCGCCCAGAGCTGGCCGACGAGGTGGAGCGCGAACTGCAACTGATCCGCGCCCAGGCCCAGACGGTCGACGGCCTGCCACTGCTCGGCGTAACCCGCACGGCCGAATCCGGAGCCGACGACTTCGCTGCGATGATGGGCCTGGAATCCCAGAGCAGCGCCCAGCAGGAAGACATTGCCGTGGGCCTCAAGCGTGAATTGCAAAGCCTGCTCAACCGCTACCCGGCCGAACTGCAACGCACCCGCGAACAGATCGAGCGCCGCGCCGAGCTGGCCGCCACCACCGGCCAGCGCCTGGAAGCCGTACAACAGGCCATCGCCGCGCTGGAACCCGAAGTACGCGGCCAGCATGCGAAAATCGCTGCCGAGGTGCGCATCATCCAAGGCCTGATGATCGGCCTTATCCTGCTGATCGCCCTATTGATCGATACGCTGCAACGGCGCCTGGCCCGTACCCTGACCGGACTGGCCCCGGCCCTGTCACGCTGGGCCGAGGGCGATTTCGCCCAAGCCATCGCCCTGGGCAAGACCAACCGCGAACTGCACGACATCCAGGAGTCGCTCAACCGCCTGCGTCAGTACCTGGTGGAGCTGGTCGGCACCATCCGCCATAACGCCGAGCAGGTGGCCGGCAGCAGCCATGCCCTGGCCGGCATGAGCGCTGCGCTGCACGGCGGCGCCGAGCGACAGGCCGGCGATACCGGGCAGATCCGCGATGCCTTGGGCGAGCTGGAAGCAACCATTCAACAAGTGGCTGGTGATGCCAGCGCAGCCGCCGAGGCCAGCCGCGATGCCGGGCGTGCGGTGGAACAAGGCCAGGCGGTAATCGGCCAGAGCCTGTCGGGCTTGCGTGAACTGGTCGATGAAGTGCAAGGCAACGCCCGCATGATCGAGCAACTGGCGGAAGAATCGGCAACCATTGGCGGGGTGCTGACGGTGATCCGCTCGATTGCCGAGCAGACCAACCTGCTGGCACTGAACGCCGCGATCGAAGCGGCCCGCGCCGGCGAAATGGGCCGTGGCTTTGCCGTGGTTGCCGATGAGGTGCGCTCGCTGGCTCAGCGCACCACGGGGGCTACCGGCGAGATACAGGCATTGATCGACCGCTTGCAGCAGGCCGCCAGGAGTTCGGTGGCGGGGATGCGCGCGCAACTGGAACACGCCGAGGCCACGGCCAACCAAGCCCAGGCGGCGGATGGGGCACTGGATGAGATTGTCTGTGCCATTCGTACCATTTCCGATACAGCGGTGCGGATTGCCGATGTCACGGCGCAGCAGAGTGGCGCGGTAAGCGAGATTCGTGACCATAGCGAGCGGATTCACGAACTGGGTGAAGACAACCTGCAGCGCATTGGCGAGGGGCGTGAGCAAGGCGAACAGTTGCTGAGCCTGGGCGGTGAGCTGAACCGGGCGGTGCGAGCGTTCAGGGTCTGAGCCGGCGGGTGGTCGCCACGACAGGTGTAGCAGTTGGGTGGTGTTCGACGGGACATGTGCTGCGCCTGGGAGATCGAGCGCCGCCCGCGCGGCGCTTCGCGGGTAAACCCGCTCCTACGTTTGTTTCGGGCCAATTATTCCTGCGCATCCGTTATCATGCCGGGCACGTTCCACCTCGCGAGTCCGCCATGCGCCGCCTGTTTTTCATGCTGTTCCTGCTGCTGGCCAGCCCTGCCTTCGCCGCAGGCCTGCTCGACAACCGCCCCAGCGCCACCCTCGGCGCCGCTTCGCTGGCCAACAACGCCGACTTCCTGCCGGTACACGAGGCCTTCAAGCTCAACCTGGTCCAGGCCAATGCGCAAACCATCAAGCTGCGCTTCGTCGCCACCGATGGCTACTACCTCTACCGCCACCGCTTCCAGTTCCACACGGAACCGGCCGATATCACCCTGGGCACGCCGAACATCCCCAAGGGTGAGCCCAAGCACGATGAATTTTTCGGCGACGTCGAGGTGTACCACGGCGTGCTCGATATCGAGTTGCCGCGCAAAGACCCACGCGCCTTCACCCTGCTGGTGGGCTACCAGGGTTGCGCCGACAAGGGCTTGTGCTACCCACCGGAAACCGCACGCCTGAGTATTGATGGCGAAGGCGCTGCAAACGCGCCGGCCACCCGCGAGCACGGCTGGAACTGGAAGTCGCTGCTGCTGTTCTTCCTCGCTGGGGTCGGCCTGACCTTCACCCCCTGTGTCCTGCCGATGTTGCCGATCCTCTCCGGTGTGGTGCTGCGCGGCCAGGTTGGCGGCGTGCGCGGCCTGGCGCTGTCGCTGGCCTACGTGCTGCCAATGGCGGCCAGCTTCGCGGTACTCGGCGCACTGATGGGTCTGTTCGGTGCAAGCCTGAACCTGCAGGCGCGCCTGCAGTCGGCCTGGGTGCTGGTTCCCTTCGCGCTGTTCTTCGTGGTGTTCGCCCTGGCCATGTTCGGCCTCTTCGAGCTGAAGCTGCCCCAGGCCCTGAGTAACCGCCTGAACAACGTCGCCAACCACACCCGGGGCGGCTCGCTGCTGGGCGCAGCAGTGCTCGGTGTGCTCTCCAGCTTGCTGGTTTCTCCGTGTGTATCGGCGCCCTTGGCCGGTGCCTTGCTCTATATCAGTGCCAGTGGCGATGCCCTGGGTGGTGCGCTCAAGCTGTTCGCCCTGGGTTTGGGCATGGGGGCGCCATTGCTGCTGGTGGCCACCGGGGGCGCGGCCTGGCTGCCCAAAAGCGGCCCATGGATGAACACGGTGAAAAACGCCATCGGCGTACTGTTGCTGGGGCTGGCCATCGGCTTGCTCAGCCGTGTACTGCCAGGCCCTGTGACCTTGCTGCTGGTCGGTTTCCTTGCTGCGGGTGTGGCTCTGTTCCTCGGCGCCCTGGAATTCGTCGTCAAGACGACGCCCCAGCGCCTGGCGCAACTGCTCGGTCTGGCCTTGCTGGTGTACGCGCTGGCTTGCTGGTACGGCGCCCTCACTGGCCAGGGCGACCCACTGCGCCCACTGCCGGTTGCGTCACTGGCCGCCAGCGGCGGTCTGCCGGCAGCAAAAGCCGATGCCTGGCAGACCATCACTACCCCTGATGCGTTGGACGCAGCCCTGGCGCAGGCCAAGGCTGCCGGCCAGCCAGTGCTGCTGGACTGGTACGCCGACTGGTGCATCAGTTGCAAAGTGATCGAGCATGAGGTGCTCAATGCACCACAGGTGCAAACACAGCTGTCCGGCTTCAAATTGCTGCGTTTCGACCTAACCGAAAGTAATGCCCGGCAACGCAAACTGCTCGACCGCTACCAGCTGTTCGGCCCACCCGCCCTGCTGTTTTTTTCTGGGAACGGCAGCGAAATTACCGCTGATCGGGTGATTGGCGAGATAAATGCAGGTGAATTTGCGCACGTTCTGGCACGCGTGCGCGACAAAGTCGGTCTATAACTTCCCGCGAGCCCGGAAAAATCCTGAAATGAATGACCGGATTTAATCATCCGGTCACATACTTCGCGCGAACCTCGGACATCGTGCTGCCTATTGCCGGGAACTGGACACTTGCCGTCGCTTTACGGCACACTCGGCGCGCTGTGTCGAATTGCCCTACAAATCCAAGGAATCCGCAGATGGCAACGCTACTGGTGCTCCACGGCCCCAACCTCAACCTGCTCGGCACTCGCGAGCCGGGCCACTACGGCGCCGTGACCCTGGCTCAGATCAACCAGGACCTGGAGCAACGTGCCCGCGCCGCAGGCCACCATCTGCAGTACCTGCAGAGCAATGCCGAATACGAACTGATCGATCGCATTCACGCCGCACGCAACGAGGGTGTGGACTTCATCCTGATCAATCCGGCTGCTTTCACTCACACAAGCGTTGCATTACGTGACGCATTGCTTGCGGTGAGCATCCCATTCATCGAAGTGCACCTGTCCAACGTGCACAAACGCGAACCGTTCCGTCACCACTCCTACTTTTCCGATGTTGCCGTAGGGGTTATCTGCGGTCTGGGCGCCAGCGGTTATCGCCTGGCCCTGGAGTCCGCACTGGAACAACTGGCTGCCAACGCACAGCCCAAATGATGAAAACCCTGGCCTAAGTGGCCGGGGTTCGAGAGAAACGTTTCAGATACGTTTTTGTATTTCGCCCCCTGACCGAACCTTTGGGAGTTGATGATTAATGGATATCCGTAAAGTCAAGAAACTGATCGAGCTGCTGGAAGAGTCTGGCATCGACGAACTGGAGATCAAGGAAGGCGAAGAGTCGGTCCGTATCAGCCGTCACAGCAAGACTCCAGCTGCCCAGCAGTTCTACGCACCGGCGCCTATGGCTGCCGCCCCTGCCGCTGCTCCGGTCGCTGCTGCTGCCCCAGCCGCCGAAGCTGCTGCTGCTGCCCCAGCCCTGAAAGGCACCGTGATCCGTTCGCCAATGGTAGGTACCTTCTACCGCAAGCCTTCGCCGACCTCGCCTAACTTCGCTGAAGTTGGCCAGTCCGTGAAGAAAGGCGACACCCTGTGCATCGTCGAAGCCATGAAGATGATGAACCACATCGAAGCCGATATTGGCGGTGTCATCGACGCCATCCTGGTAGAAGACGGCCAGCCGGTTGAGTTCGACCAGCCGCTGTTCACCGTCGTTTGAATCGCGGAGAGCCAACGATGTCTGGGAAGCTCGAAAAAGTCCTGATCGCCAACCGCGGGGAAATTGCCCTGCGGATCCTGCGTGCCTGCAAAGAGCTGGGTATCAAGACCGTCGCCGTGCACTCCACTGCTGACCGTGAACTGATGCACCTGGGCCTGGCAGACGAGTCGGTCTGCATCGGCCCTGCATCGTCCAAGGATTCCTACCTGCATATCCCGGCAATCATCGCTGCCGCCGAAGTGACTGGCGCCACTGCGATTCACCCGGGTTACGGCTTCCTGGCGGAAAACGCCGACTTTGCCGAACAGGTGGAAAAATCCGGTTTCGCCTTCATCGGCCCGAAAGCCGATACCATTCGCCTGATGGGCGACAAGGTTTCGGCCAAGGACGCGATGATCAAGTCGGGCGTACCGACCGTACCGGGCTCCGATGGCCCACTGCCAGAAGACGAAGAAGTTGCCCTGGCGATTGCCCGTGACGTCGGCTACCCGGTGATCATCAAGGCCGCCGGTGGCGGTGGTGGTCGCGGCATGCGCGTGGTGCACAAGGAAGAGGACCTGATTTCCTCGGCCAAGCTCACCCGTACCGAAGCCGGTGCAGCCTTCGGCAACCCGATGGTTTACCTGGAGAAGTTCCTGACCAACCCACGCCACGTGGAAGTACAGGTACTGTCCGACGGCCAGGGCAACGCCATTCACCTGGGCGACCGCGACTGCTCGCTGCAGCGCCGTCACCAGAAGGTACTGGAAGAAGCACCAGCCCCGGGCATCGATGAGAAAGCCCGTCAGGAAGTGTTCAAGCGCTGCGTCGATGCTTGCATCGAGATCGGCTACCGTGGTGCCGGTACTTTCGAGTTCCTGTACGAAAACGGCCGCTTCTACTTCATCGAGATGAACACCCGCGTGCAGGTTGAACACCCGGTATCGGAGATGGTCACTGGCATCGACATCGTCAAGGAGATGCTGAGCATCGCCGCTGGCAACAAGCTGTCGTTCCGCCAGGAAGACGTGGTGATCCGTGGCCACTCGCTGGAGTGCCGGATCAACGCCGAAGACCCGAAGAAGTTCATCCCGAGCCCAGGCAAGGTGAAGCACTTCCACGCCCCGGGTGGCAACGGCGTACGCGTCGATTCGCACCTGTACAGCGGTTATTCGGTTCCGCCGAACTACGACTCGCTGATCGGCAAGCTGATCACCTACGGCAAGGACCGCGACGAAGCCATGGCGCGCATGCGCAATGCCCTGGACGAGATCGTCGTCGACGGCATCAAGACCAACATCCCGCTGCACCGCGACCTGGTGCGTGATGAAGGCTTCTGCAAAGGCGGCGTCAACATTCACTACCTCGAGCACAAACTGGCCAACCAGGAGTGATCGTGTAGTGTGATGTACCAGAACCCCGGCCCTGTGCCGGGGTTTTTTATTGCCTGCCAGAATCTGGGGCCGCGTCGCGGCCCTATCGCGACACAAGGCCGCTCCCACAGATTCCGCGCATGCCTCAGGACTGACGCCGTCTTTGTGGGAGCGGCCTTGCGTCGCGAAAGGGGCGCAGCGCGCCCCCAGGGCTCTACCCCTTCATCCGCGGCATGTCGATACGATGCTCATGCACTCGCCGATAAAGCGTCGCCCGCGAAATACCCAAAGCGCGCGCCGCATCAGCCGGCTTCCAGCGATGGCGGATCAGCGCGTCCAGCAGCAGCTGCCGGGCCGGGCACGACACCCCGCTTTCAGCCGAGCCAACCGCTTCACCACGCACCTCCTGCGGCAGATCCTGCAGCCGCACCTGCCCGCCCTCACTCACCGCACAGGCATACCGCAACACCTGCCGCAGCTGGCGCAAATTGCCCGGCCAGCGATAAACCAGCAGCGCCTGCAGCGCGTCATCCGCCAACACCACCTCCACCCCGCAAGCTGCAGCCTCTTCGGCCAGCAACTGATGAATCAGCCCCAACCGGTCATCACGCTCACGCAAAGGTGGTAGCTCGAAGCGGGCATTGGCCAGGCGGAAGTACAAGTCCTCACGAAATCGCCCGTCCTCAACCATCGCCGCCAGATCGCGATGGGTCGCACAGATCACCTGAATATCCACCCGCTCCCGCCGTGCCGCACCCAGCGGCGCCACCTCCCCCTCCGCCAGCACCCGCAGCAGGCGGGTCTGCAGGTTCAGCGGCATGTCCCCGATCTCGTCGAGGAACAGCGTGCCGCCATCGGCCTGCTGCAACAGCCCTTGCATGCCTTTGCTGGAAGCCCCGGTGAAGGCCCCGGCCACATAGCCGAACAACTCGCTCTCGATCAGGGTTTCCGGAATGGCCGCGCAGTTCAGGGTAACGAACGGGCCATCACAGCGCTGGCTTTGCTGGTGCAGTTGGCGGGCGAATACCTCCTTGCCGGCCCCGGTCTCACCCAGCACCAGCACCGCCAGGTTGCAATCCTTGACCCGAGTGGCCAGCCGCAGGTGCTGCTCGATACGGGTGTCCTGGGCCTGGCGTACAGGCTGCGCACGCTGGCGTTGCTGCGGTGCGCTGACCCGGCCATACAAACCGCCCAGACCGGGCAGGCGCTGGGCGGACGACGCGCTCACCCGGCGCAGCTGGTCGATGTCGAACAGTTCGCCAATGTGCTCGGGCAAACGCCCCAGGCGCTCCACCAACCGTTGCCGCGCCAGGCTGTTGATCGCCTGCAAGCGGCCATCGGCATCCCAGGCAAGCAGATAGTCGGGCTGGCTCTCCACATAGCCGGGCGTGCCATGGGCGCGCATCACCCAGTGGCCTTGGGCGCTGTGCATGAAGAAGGCGTTTTCGATCTCGCGGGCCGTCTGCTCGACCAGTTGGCGGATCAGGTGCTGGCTGCGCCGATCGTCCGGCGACTGCAAGGCCGACACATCGACCACGCCCAGCAACTCACCCAACGGGTCGAACACCGGCGCCGCCGTGCAGGTCAGGCCAATGAAGGCGGCGCGAAAGTGATCGCGCTTGTGCACCGTGACCGGGGCCTTGCTGGTGAGCACTGCCGCCACACCGCATGTGCCCTCCTCACCCTCCGACCAGCAGGTCCCCAGATACAGCCCGGCCTTGCGACAGTCGTTGCGGATGGCCGACTCGACCCGGTAATCGATGGTGCGCCCTTGGGCATCGGTCAGCAACACACAGTAGTCAGCGCCGCGTACCCGCTCGTGCAAACGGGCCACGGCATCGCTGGCGATACGCAGGAACAGCTCGGCGCGTTCGCGGCATTCATTGAGCAGGCTTTGGGAAAGGATACGCGGCCCCTGCTGGGAACCGGGGTCGAGACGGTACACATCCATGGAGCGGCGCCATGAATCGAGGATCAGCGGTGGTACCGGCGCCTGCGGCAGGCGGTCGGCATTCTTCAACACCCTGCTGACGCAGTCCACATGGGCTCGGGAGTTCGCGGCAAGCATTCAGGCCCTCCGGTTCTCATTACTGTTTTTATCGTTGTCCGGCCATTAAGCGCCTCTGGGCATGCCCCGACAAGCACTGTGTGATTACCGGCCGGCTTGAGACGCAGCGTCTCAGCGTCTCGGCAACGCAGGCCTGGCGCTGGCACCCGGCGTCTCGCCGCCACACCCGTGAAGCCCTCACCGATCACGACCAGAGCCCTCTAGCCCGGCCACTTCAGCCATCGCGAAGAAAGCTGGCACCCCGCTTGCTCCTGCCCTTGCAAACAAAAAATACGAGGTGCGCCATGCCGCTACCCGCCCCGATTGTCGGGATCATTGCCAACCCTGCCTCTGGCCGCGACCTGCGCCGCCTGACCGCCAATGCCGGGCTCTATTCGAGCACCGACAAGGCCTCGGCCATCCAGCGCCTGCTGGCCGCTTTCGGTGCCACCGGCATTGGCCAGGTGTTGCTGCCCAGCGACATGACCGGCATCGCTGCCGCGGTGCTCAAGGCCAGCCAAGGCCCGGGGGCCCGTGACCAGCATTGGCCGGCCATCGAGATACTCGACCTGCCACTGACCCAGACCGTGGCCGATACCCGCCTGGCTACTCGGCGCATGGTCGAGCGCGGCGTGGCGATGATCGCCGTACTGGGCGGGGATGGCACCCACAAGGCGGTCGCCGCCGAGGCCGCTGACGTGCCGCTGCTGACCCTGTCCACCGGCACCAACAACGCCTTCCCCGAACTTCGTGAAGCCACCAGCGCGGGCCTGGCCGGTGGCCTGCTTGCCAGCGGCCGGGTACCGGCAAGCATCGGCTTGCGCCGCAATAAACGCTTACTGGTGAACGTGCCAGAACAACAGCTGGCCGAATGGGCCTTGGTCGAGGTGGCCGTGTCGCCGCAGCGCTTCATCGGTGCCCGTGCGCTCAGCCGCAGCGAGGATCTCTGCGAAGTCTTCGCCTGCTTCGCCGAACCCCACGCCATCGGCCTGTCGGCCCTGTGCGGCCTGTGGTGCCCCGTGTCACGCCAAGACCCGCACGGCGCCTGGGTTCGCCTGGCCCCCGGCGCCGAACAGGCGTTGTTGGCGCCGTTGGCGCCCGGCCTGCTGCAAGCCTGCGGCATCTCTGCCTGCGGTGCGCTGACGCCCGGCGTCGCCCATCGCCTGAGCCTGGCCAGCGGCACCCTGGCCCTGGACGGCGAACGCGAAATCGAATTTGCCGAGCATGACACGCCCACCATCACCCTCGACCACCAAGGCCCACTCAGCGTGGACGTCGAGGCCGTACTGGCGCATGCCGCCCGCCACCACTTGCTGGCCGTCCCGCGCGGCCACCGCCTGCACCCTGCAAACCCGTGTTGAGACAACCCCGGAGAACAACAAGATGTCCAATCAACTCAGTACTGAACAACTGCTGCATGCCTATGAAGTCATGCGGACCATCCGCGCCTTCGAAGAACGCCTGCATGTGGAGTTCGCCACCGGTGAAATTCCCGGCTTCGTCCACCTGTATGCCGGCGAAGAGGCCTCTGCCGCCGGGGTCATGGCCCACTTGCGCGACAGCGACTGCATCGCCTCGACCCACCGCGGCCATGGCCACTGCATCGCCAAAGGCGTGGACGTGTACGGCATGATGGCCGAGATCTACGGCAAGAAGACCGGCGTGTGCGGCGGCAAAGGCGGCTCGATGCACATTGCCGACCTGGAAAAGGGCATGCTCGGTGCCAACGGTATCGTCGGCGCCGGCGCACCACTGGTGGCCGGGGCGGCGCTGGCGGCCAAGCTCAAGGGCCGCGATGACGTGTCGGTAGCCTTCTTCGGCGATGGGGCATCCAACGAGGGCGCCGTGTTCGAAGCCATGAACATGGCGTCGATCATGAACCTGCCCTGCATCTTCGTGGCCGAGAACAACGGCTACGCCGAGGCCACCGCCTCCAACTGGTCCGTCGCCTGCGACCATATTGCCGACCGCGCTGCCGGCTTCGGCATGCCAGGCGTCACCATCGACGGCTTCGACTTCTTTGCCGTATACGAGGCCGCCGGCGCCGCCATCGAGCGCGCCCGTTCCGGGCAAGGGCCGTCGTTGATCGAGGTCAAGCTCAGCCGTTACTACGGCCATTTCGAAGGCGATGCGCAAACCTACCGCGCCCCTGATGAAGTGAAGAACCTGCGTGAATCCCGTGACTGCCTCATGCAATTTCGCAACAAAACCACCCGCGCCGGCCTGCTCACGGCCGAGCAACTGGACGCCATCGACGCCCGCGTCGAGGACCTGATCGAAGACGCCGTTCGCCGCGCCAAGTCCGATCCCAAGCCACAGCCCGCCGACCTGCTCACCGACGTCTACGTCGCCTACCCCTGAGCCGCGGAATACAAGAACAACAGGAGAACCACCATGGCAAGAAAGATCAGCTACCAGCAGGCCATCAACGAAGCTCTGGCCCAGGAAATGCGTCGCGACAACACAGTGTTCATCATTGGCGAAGACGTCGCCGGCGGTGCCGGTGCGCCCGGGGAGGATGACGCCTGGGGTGGCGTGTTGGGCGTGACCAAAGGCCTGTACCACCAATTCCCCGGGCGCGTGCTTGACGCGCCGCTGTCGGAAATCGGCTACGTCGGCGCCGCCGTCGGTGCTGCCACCCAGGGCCTGCGCCCGGTGTGCGAACTGATGTTCGTCGACTTCGCCGGCTGCTGCCTGGACCAGATCCTCAACCAGGCCGCCAAGTTCCGCTACATGTTCGGCGGCAAGGCAGTGACCCCGCTGGTGATGCGCACCATGTATGGCGCCGGCCTGCGCGCGGCCGCCCAGCACTCGCAGATGCTCACCTCGCTATGGACGCACATCCCCGGCCTGAAAGTGGTGTGCCCATCCTCGCCTTACGATGCCAAGGGCTTGTTGATCCAGGCGATCCGCGACAACGACCCGGTGATCTTCTGCGAACACAAGCTGCTGTACAGCATGCAGGGCGAGGTGCCGGAAGAGGTGTACACCGTACCGTTCGGCGAAGCCAACTTCGTGCGCGATGGCGACGACGTGACCTTGGTTACCTACGGGCGCATGGTGCATGTGGCGCTGGAGGCCGCCAACAACCTGGCCCGTCAGGGCATCGACTGCGAAGTGCTGGACCTGCGTACTACCAGCCCGCTGGACGAAGACAGCATTCTGGAAAGTGTGGAGAAGACCGGCCGCCTGGTGGTGATCGATGAAGCCAACCCGCGCTGCTCGATGGCCACCGACATCAGCGCGCTGGTGGCGCAGAAAGCTTTCGGCGCACTCAAGGGCCCGATCGAAATGGTCACCGCGCCGCATACCCCGGTGCCGTTCTCCGACGCCCTGGAAGACCTGTACATCCCTGACGCGGCGAAGATTGAAGCCGCCGTGCGCAAGGTGATCGAAGCCGCAAGGAGTGCCGCATGAGCCAGATCCATACCCTGACCATGCCCAAGTGGGGCCTGTCGATGACCGAGGGCCGGGTGGACACCTGGCTCAAGCAGGAAGGTGACGAAATCAGCAAGGGCGACGAGGTGCTGGACGTCGAGACCGACAAGATCAGCAGCAGCGTCGAAGCGCCGTTCAACGGCGTGCTGCGCCGCCAGGTGGCCAAACCGGATGAAACCCTGCCCGTCGGCGCACTGCTGGCGGTGGTCGTCGAAGGCGAAGCAGAAGAGGCTGAGATCGATGCTGTGGTACAGCGCTTCCAGGCCGAGTTCGTCGCCGAAGGTGCGGCCGACCAGAGCCAGGGGCCGGCCCCACAGAAGGCGGAAGTAGGCGGACGCCTGCTGCGCTGGTTCGAGCTGGGTGAAGGCGGCACACCGCTGGTGCTGGTACACGGTTTTGGCGGTGACCTGAATAACTGGCTGTTCAACCACCCGGCACTGGCTGCAGAACGCCGGGTCATTGCCCTCGACTTGCCGGGCCACGGCGAGTCGGCCAAGGGCCTGCAACGGGGCGACCTGGATGAGCTGAGCGAAACCGTGCTCGCCTTGCTCGACCACCTGGACATCGCCAAGGCCCACCTGGCCGGCCATTCCATGGGCGGCGCCGTCAGCCTCAACGTGGCGCGCCTGGCCCCGCAGCGGGTGGCCAGCCTGAGCCTGGTGGCCAGCGCCGGTCTGGGCGAAGCGATCAACGGGCAGTACTTGCAAGGTTTCGTCACCGCGGCCAACCGCAATGCACTCAAACCGCAGATGGTGCAATTGTTTGCCGACCCGACGCTGGTCACCCGGCAAATGCTGGAGGACATGCTCAAGTTCAAGCGCCTGGAAGGTGTGGACCAGGCCCTGCAGCAGCTGGCAGGCGCGCTCGCCGACGGCGACCGGCAGCGCCACGACTTGCGCGGGGTACTGGGCAATCACCCGGCACTGGTGGTGTGGGGTGGCAAGGATGCGATCATCCCGGCCAGCCATGCCGAGGGCCTGGAAGCCGAAGTACTGGTGCTGCCAGAGGCCGGCCACATGGTGCAGATGGAGGCGGCCGAACAGGTCAACCAGCAACTGCTCGCATTCCTGCGCAAGCACTAAGCCCTTTTCGTGAGCCTGGAGAACAACAATGAATGACCTGAGCCACACCCACATGCGCGCGGCCGTCTGGCATGGCCGCAACGATATCCGTGTCGAACAGGTACCTTTGCCGGCCGACCCTGCGCCGGGCTGGGTGCAGATCAAGGTGGACTGGTGCGGCATCTGCGGCTCCGACCTGCACGAGTATGTTGCCGGCCCGGTGTTTATCCCGGTAGAGGCCCCGCACCCGCTGACCGGCATTCAGGGCCAGTGCATCCTCGGCCACGAATTCTGCGGCCACATCGCCAAGCTTGGCGAAGGCGTGGAAGGCTATGCCGTAGGCGACCCGGTGGCGGCAGACGCCTGCCAGCATTGCGGCACCTGCTATTACTGCACCCATGGTCTGTACAACATCTGCGAGCGCCTGGCCTTTACCGGCCTGATGAACAACGGTGCCTTCGCCGAGCTGGTCAACGTGCCCGCCAACCTGCTCTACCGGCTGCCGCAGGGCTTCCCTGCCGAAGCCGGGGCACTGATCGAACCGCTGGCGGTGGGTATGCACGCGGTGAAAAAGGCCGGCAGCCTGCTTGGGCAAACCGTTGTAGTGGTGGGAGCCGGCACCATCGGCCTGTGCACCATCATGTGCGCCAAGGCTGCGGGTGCGGCGCAGGTCATCGCCCTTGAGATGTCCTCTGCGCGTAAAGCCAAGGCCAAGGAAGTGGGCGCCAATGTGGTGCTGGACCCCAGCCAGTGCGATGCCCTGGCGGAAATCCGCGCACTGACAGCAGGGCTGGGCGCCGATGTGAGTTTTGAGTGCATCGGCAACAAACATACGGCCAAGCTGGCCATCGACACCATCCGTAAAGCAGGCAAGTGCGTGCTGGTGGGTATTTTCGAAGAGCCCAGCGAGTTCAACTTCTTCGAACTGGTGTCCACCGAGAAGCAGGTGCTGGGGGCGTTGGCGTACAACGGCGAGTTTGCCGACGTGATTGCCTTCATTGCTGATGGTCGTCTGGATATTCGCCCACTGGTAACCGGCCGGATCGGATTGGAGCAGATTGTCGAGCTGGGCTTCGAGGAACTGGTGAACAACAAAGAGGAGAACGTGAAGATCATCGTTTCACCAGCTGTGCGCTGATTGTACCTTGAAGGCAACGTGGCACCTGTGGGAGCGGGCGCGCCCGCGAAGAAGCAACACGGTGGAGGGCACCGGCTTCGCCGGTGTTCGCGGCTGAAGCCGCTCCTACAGGGTACGCGCAGGGTACACGGCCTATGCGCCGAGACATGGGCTCACTGTCTCAGGCTCCCATTCTGCGTCATACTCGGCAGACCTATTGCCCGGTCCTCGCCATGCGTCCATTGCTCCCCATTACCCTGGTCCTGCTGCTCGCCGCCTGTGGCGATGGCGAATCGCTGCTCCCGCCGGACGCACGGCTGCCTGACGGTGGGCGTTACCGGGGGCAGGTGGTCGATGGCCTGCTGCAGGGTGAGGGCCGGATCGACTACCCCAACGGCAGCTGGTACGCCGGCAGCTTCAAGGACGGCCAGTGGCACGGCCAGGGCGAATGGCATGGCCAGAACGGCGAGGTCTACCGCGGCCAGTTCGCCGAGGGGCTGTTTCAGGGCCTGGGCGACCTGACCACCCCAGGCAGCCACTATAGCGGCACCTTCCGCCACGGCCGCCGCGACGGCGAGGGCACCCTCAAGCAAGCCGACCAGACATACCGCGGCCAGTTCAAGGACGACCTGTACGACGGCGCAGGCCAACTGGAACTGGCCGACGGCAGTCGCTATCAAGGCTTGTTCGCCAAGGGCAAGCCCAACGGCGCCGGGGTGCGCAGCGATGCCAGCGGCAACCAGTTCAGCGGCCTCTTCGTCAACGGCCAGCTACAAGGCGCCGGCACCTACGACAGCGTTGATGGCGAGCAGTACATCGGCGAGTTCAAGGACAACCGCCTGGAGGGCCGTGGCCGTTACGAGAATGCCGATGGCGACGTGTGGATCGGTGAATTCAAGGACGGCTCGCTGAACGGCGAAGGGGAACTGCTGGGCAGCGATGGCAGCCACTACAAGGGTGAGTTCGCCGACTGGCGTCTGTCGGGCCAGGGCAGCCTGCAACTGCCCGACGGCAGCAAGTACATCGGCGGGTTCCTGAACGATGCCTACCATGGCCACGGGCGGCTGATCCTGACCAGTGGCAAGGTCGAAAGCGGAACATGGGCCAACGGCGTGCGCGTGCGTGACCAGAATGGCAAGCTGCTGCCAGACCCACTGGACCTGGCTTTGCTCAACCAGGGCCGGCTGCTGGACGAGGCGCTGGCTCGGGTACCACGCTCGGCGCCACCGATCCAGCTGTATAGCCTGGTAGTGGCCGGCGATGGCCAGCAAAGCGTATTCCTGCGCGAAGCCGACTATGTCAGCAACATGCTCAGGGTGCGCTTTGGTGCGAGCGGCCAGGTGACGCTGGTCAACCACCGCGACCACATGGCCACACGCCCCATGGCCACCCGCGAGAACCTGTCCCGCGCCGCCACCACCCTGGCAGAGCGCAGCGGCCCTGAAGACCTGGTGTTCATCTACCTCACCAGCCATGGCAGCCAGGACCACCAACTGGTGCTCGACCAGCCCCGCCTGCAGCTGGCCGACCTGGCCGCTGACGAGCTGGCCACTGCCCTGGCACCGCTGAAGGATCGCGACAAGGTAATCGTCATCTCCGCCTGCTATTCAGGGGGCTATATCGCCCCGCTCAAAGATGAGCGCACGCTGATCATGACCGCTGCCCGGGCCGACCGCGTCTCCTTCGGTTGCTCGGAAGAAGCCGACTTCACCTACTTTGGCGATGCCCTGTTCGCGGAAGCGCTGAACCAGACCGACGACCTGAAACAGGCGTTTGAACTGGCCCGCGCCAGCGTTGCCGAAAGAGAACACAGGGAAGGCTTCGAGGCCTCCGAGCCGCAGCTGTGGGCACCGCCCGCCGTGCTTGAGCACTGGCACCACCTGCGCCAGCAACAAGCCAAAGAAGCGTTGCGTAACACCACACAGGCCAACGCGAGGGAACAGGCAAAAATGCCCGGCACTCACTAGACTTGTGTGTAACAAGGGAGAGACATCATGTACTTGACGCCTCAGCATGTCCTGCTTGCCGGAGCCACCGGCCTGACCGGTGAGCACCTACTGGACCGCCTGCTCAACGAGCCCACCATCACCCGCGTACTGGCGCCTACGCGCCGACCATTGGCCGAGCACCCGCACCTGGAAAACCCGGTGGGCGACCCGGCGGTATTCCTTCCGCAACTGGCTGGCCGGGTCGACATCGCTTACTGCTGCCTGGGCACCACGCTGAAGCAGGCCGGTTCCGAGTCGGCTTTCCGCGCAGTGGATCTGGACATGGTGGTCGCCTTCAGCAAGCGTGCCCGGGAAATGGGCGCGCGGCATCTGCTGGTGGTCAGTGCAGTGGGCGCCGACCCCAAGTCGTCAATTTTCTATAACCGGGTCAAGGGCGAGATGGAAGAAGCGCTCAAGGCTCAGGACTGGCCACAGTTGACCATCGTGCGGCCCTCGTTCCTGCTGGGCGAGCGGCTGGAGCCAAGGCTCACTGAACAGCTTGTTGCGCCGTTTTCCAGGTTGATACCCGGGAAGTACCGGGGAATCGAGGCTTGTACCCTGGCGCGGGCCCTGTGGCGGCTGGCGCTGGAGGAAGAAGACGGCGTGCGGGTTGTGGAGTCGGATGAGTTGCGCAGGTTGGGCAGGATCTAGGCTTCGCTCGTGCTGGCCTCTTCGCGGGCGTGCCCGCGAACGGCCATCACAGGCCGCCGGTGGCCTGGAAGCCTATGCCGGCCGCTGTCAGCAAAGACAACGGCAGCAGCAGGGTATCGAGCAGCATGCTGCCGGGCAGATCCAGGCGCGGATACGCCGGAGCGTCCGCACCGTAATGATCCCGCGGGCAACACCCGCCATTGATCACATACAAATCCAGCCGGGTACCGGCATACACCACCGGTGCGCCAGGCTTGTTGGCATCCAGCGTGCGTACCGTGGCGCAGCCCCCCAGCATCAACAGCGCCAGCAACCCTGCCAGTGCTCGCTTCAATCATCCACCCCGAAGTGGTGCTCGCCCCAACGCGGCAACATGTCCTGGGGGATGTTCAGCAGGTTGAGAATACGCGCCACGACAAAGTCGACCAGGTCGTCGATGGTCTGCGGCTGGTGATAGAACCCCGGTGCCGCCGGCAGGATCACCGCGCCCATCTGCGACAGCTTGAGCATGTTTTCCAGGTGGATGGTGGAGAATGGCGCTTCGCGAGGCACCAGGATCAGCTGGCGACGCTCCTTGAGGGTAACGTCGGCAGCACGCTCGATCAGGTTGTTGCAGGCGCCAGTGGCGATGGCCGACAAGGTGCCAGTGGAACAGGGGACCACCACCATTGCCGCCGGGGCGCCAGAGCCCGAGGCTACCGGCGACATCCAGTCTTCCTTGCCATACACACGGATCTGCCCATCGGCCGCGCCGGTGTATTCAGTCAGGAAGGCCTGCATCGCCTGGGGCTTGGCCGGCAACACGACGTCCGTTTCGGTGGCCATCACCAACTGTGCGGCCTTGGAGATCAGGAAGTGCACCTCGCGGTCTTCGCGTACCAGGCAATCGAGCAGGCGAAGGCCATACTGGGCACCCGAGGCGCCCGTCATGGCCAGGGTGATGCGCTCCGGTCCGTTCATTTCAGCGCCTCGGCCAGCTTGCCGTGCAGGCCGCCGAAGCCGCCGTTGCTCATGATCACCACATGGGTGCCTGGGCGAGCCTGGCCTTTGATCCGCTCGATGATCGCTTCGAGGCTGTCGGCCACCACGCTCGGCACCTTGCACTGCGCGGCGGTTGCGGCCAGGTCCCAGCCGAGGTTGGCCGGCGCATACCAGATCACCTGGTCGGCGTCGTTGACGCTTTCTGGCAGGCCGTCACGATGGGCACCGAGTTTCATCGAGTTGGAGCGAGGCTCGATCACCGCGATCACAGGCGCCTCACCCACCTGCTTGCGCAGGCCGTCGAGCGTGGTGGCAATGGCGGTCGGATGGTGGGCGAAGTCATCGTAGATGGTCACACCTTGTACTTCGGCAACCTTCTCCATGCGCCGCTTGACGCTCTTGAAGGCACTCAGGCCGTCGATACCCATGGCCGGCACCACGCCTACATGACGCGCGGCTGCCAGGGTGGCCAAGGCGTTGGCGACGTTGTGCTGGCCGGTCAGTGCCCAATCCACCACACCCTGCACTTCACCCTCGAACAGTACTTCAAAGCGCGAGCCATCAGGGCTGAGCAGGCGGGCTTGCCACTGGCCGCCCTCCCCGGTGGTTTGTACAGGGGTCCAGCAGCCCATGCCGATCACACGCTCCAGCGCTTGCTCGGTGGTCGGGTGGATGACCAGGCCTTCGCTGGGGATAGTCCGCACCAAGTGGTGGAACTGCCGCTCGATCGAGGCCAGGTCCGGGAATATGTCTGCGTGATCGAACTCAAGATTGTTGAGGATCGCGGTACGCGGGTGATAGTGGACGAACTTCGAGCGCTTGTCGAAGAAGGCGCTGTCGTATTCATCGGCTTCCACCACAAAGAACGGCGTGTCGCCCAAACGGGCCGACACCGAGAAGTTCTGCGGCACACCACCAATCAGGAAGCCCGGGCTCATGCCAGCGTGCTCCAGCACCCAGGCCAGCATGCTGCTGGTGGTGGTCTTGCCGTGAGTACCGGCAACGGCCAACACCCAGCGGCCTTGCAGCACGTGGTCGGCCAGCCACTGCGGACCGGAGACGTAGGGCAGGCCCTTGTTCAGCACGTATTCAACCGCTGGGTTGCCGCGCGACATGGCGTTGCCGATGACCACCAGGTCTGGCGCCGGATCCAGCTGGGCCGGGTCATAGCCTTGGGTCAGCTCGATACCTTGGGCTTCGAGCTGGGTACTCATCGGGGGGTAGACGTTGGCGTCGGAGCCGGTGACGCGGTGGCCAAGTTCCTTGGCCAGCACCGCCAGCGACCCCATGAAAGTGCCGCAAATACCGAGAATGTGAATATGCATGGTCGACCTCGCAAAACATCGAGGCAGGGTAGCCCAGGGCGCGACAAATCGCACCCGCTGTTTCGCTCAGTCGCCCCTGGTAAAGCCGTGTTTGCGCAGTTTTCGATACAAGGTATTGCGGCTGATGCCCAAGTGCTCGGCGACGCGGGTGAGATGCCAGTGTTTTGCCTCCAGGACCTCCTTCAGCGCTTGCCGCTCCGCGTCGAGCAGAACCTTGGTCCCTACAGATTCACCCTCAATCTCTGCGGCACCGCCGGACCTGTGGGAGCGGGCTTGCCCGCGAACGAGGGCAACGCCCTCGCCCTCTATTGCCTGGTCGGACATCTTCGTGGGCTCGCCCGCCCCCACGGGAGGTGGGCTGGTACGGATGACTGCGGGGAGGTCCGCAAAGGTAATGCGGGCATCTTCGCAAAGCGCCACCAGGGTACGCAGCACATTGCGCATCTGCCGCACGTTCCCCGGCCAGGTATATTCGAGCAGCACCTGCCGCGCCCTGGGCTCGATGTCGATTCGTTGCCCCTGCGTCTCCTGGCGTAGCAGAAAGTCCAGCAACTGCGCCTTGTCACTGCGTTCACGCACCGCCGGCAGCGCTACCTCCAGGCCATTGAGGCGGTAATACAGGTCCTCGCGGAAACTGCCCTGCTCAACCCGTTCCAGCAGGTCACGGTGCGTAGCACTGACGATGCGCACGTCCACCGCCTGTGGCTCTCCCCCGATCGGCACCACCTGGCGCTCCTCCAGCACCCGCAGCAGTCGGGTTTGCAGGGCAAGCGGCATATCGCCGATCTCGTCCAGCAGCAAGGTGCCGCCATCGGCCTGCAACAGCTTGCCGCGCATGCCCTCCTTGCGCGCGCCGGTAAAACTACCGCCGCGGTACCCGAACAGCTCGCTCTCGATCAGGCTTTCCGGGATGGACGCGCAGTTGATGGCGACGAACGGCTTGCCGCGCCGCTCACTGGCCTGATGCACAGCCTGGGCGAAGGCCTCCTTGCCACAGCCGGTCTCGCCGCGCAGCAGCAATGGCACATCGCGCTCGAACACCCGCACGCTGCGGCGGAAATCATTTTGCAACGCAGGGTCCAGCAGACAGACCAGCGGCTCGCGTTCGCGTGCGGGCCGCGGCTGGGCAGCCGGCACCGACCACACCGGCGCCCGGGCCTGCCCCCGCAGGCTGGCGTACACCTGGCGACCGTCCAAGGTGCGCAGCGGCCAGACAGTGCTGCCGCCGGGCGTGGCACGGCTGAACATTTCGTCATGGCTGCACGCGAAAAAGCACTCCAACGGTTTGCCCAGCACGCCACCCCGTACCGTGCCCAGCAGGTTCAGTGCGCTTTGGTTGGCAGCGCAAATGCGCCCATCGCCGTCTAACGCCAGCAAGCCTTCGCTGAACAGGCCGACCGACTCGGCTTGCAGGTGAAAACGCAATAACCATTGCTGCTCGAAATGGCGCAGGAAATAGCAGCTCTCGATCATCTTCGCCGACAGGTTGACCAACGCCATGGTGTGGAACTGGCTTTGCCGCGATACGTCGGGGCGGGCAGAGGACACGTCGAGTACCGCCAGCAAATCGCCATGCGGGTCGAACACCGGGCTGGCCGAGCAGGTCAGACCAGTGTGACGGCCACGGAAGTGCTCGTTCTGGTGAATGGTCAGCGCCTGGCGCTCGACCAGGCAGGTGCCGATGCCATTGGTGCCCTCGCGCGCCTCGCTCCAGTCGGCACCCAGCCACAGCCCGGCACGCTCGAAGCTGCGCCGCTCGGTGGGGGCACTGACGCAGTTGAGGATCACCCCGCGGGCGTCAGTCAGCAGCACCGCGTGGCCCGCGCCGGAAAGCTGCTGGTGCAGGCTGTTCATTTCATGGTCGGCAATTTGCAGCACCTGGTGCAGGCGCTCGCGGCTTTCCAGCAGGCGCCCATGCTCAAGCACCACCGGGGCTTCTATCACCGCCGGGTCGAGGTGGTAATCCTCCAGGCAGCGCAGCCAGGAACGGGCGATGGAAGGGTCACTGCCGCCCTCCCCGGCCCCACCATGGGCAACGCTATGGACCTGCCGGGCATGGCGAGTGAAGTGATTGCTCTGCATTGTTGTAATTCTCCGCAGATAGAGCGTCAGCCCAGCATCCTCCACCCGGGTAGGCTTTGCAATGCACACACCGGTGACGTGTCGAAAACGGCACAAAATGTCACCCCTGGCGTACCGACGCCGGCACAGCCCCTCCTTGATCAGGCCGGTAAAAATGACCCAAGTCATTGATTTGCCTGACACGGCCAACACTGGCCCAACCCTTGCTCTATGCTTTTCAACTCCCTAAAAAGCACAATACCAAGGAGACACACCATGCGTTATGCACATCCCGGTACCGAGGGCGCGAAGGTTTCCTTCAAGAACCGCTACGGCAACTACATCGGTGGTGAGTTCGTTGCTCCGGTAAAGGGGCAGTACTTCGAAAATACCTCCCCGGTGAATGGCAAGCTGATCGCTGAATTCCCCCGTTCTACTGCCGAAGACATCGAGAAAGCCCTGGATGCCGCCCATGCAGCCGCCGACGCCTGGGGCCGCACGTCAGTGCAGGATCGTTCCAACGTGCTGCTGAAGATCGCCGACCGCATCGAGCAGAACCTCGAACTGCTGGCCATTACCGAAACCTGGGACAACGGCAAGCCGATCCGCGAAACCCTCAACGCCGACATTCCGCTGGCAGTCGACCACTTCCGCTATTTCGCTGGCTGCATCCGCGCCCAGGAAGGCGGCGCTGCCGAGATCAATGAAGGCACCGTGGCCTACCACATCCACGAGCCACTGGGCGTGGTCGGGCAGATCATCCCCTGGAACTTCCCGATCCTGATGGCGGCCTGGAAGCTTGCCCCGGCACTGGCCGCTGGTAACTGCGTGGTGCTGAAGCCTGCCGAACAGACGCCACTGGGCATCACCGTCCTGCTCGAAGTCATTGGCGACCTGTTGCCACCTGGCGTGCTCAACGTGGTGCAAGGCTACGGCCGCGAAGCCGGTGAAGCCCTGGCCACCAGCAAGCGCATCGCCAAGATCGCCTTCACCGGCTCTACCCCGGTGGGCTCGCACATCATGAAATGCGCCGCCGAGAACATCATCCCGTCCACCGTCGAACTGGGTGGCAAGTCGCCGAACGTGTACTTCGAAGACATCATGCAGGCCGAGCCAAGTTTCATCGAGAAGGCGGCAGAAGGCATGGTGCTGGCGTTCTTCAACCAGGGCGAAGTGTGCACCTGCCCGTCGCGTGCCCTGGTGCAAGAGTCGATCTACCCGCAGTTCATGGAAGTGGTGATGAAGAAGGTGCTGCAGATCAAGCGCGGCGACCCGCTGGACACCGACACCATGGTCGGCGCCCAGGCCTCGCAGCAGCAGTTCGAAAAGATCCTCTCGTACCTGCAGATTGCCCAGGACGAAGGCGCCGAGCTGCTCACCGGCGGCAAGGTCGAGAAGCTGGAAGGTGCGCTGGCTACCGGTTACTACATCCAGCCGACCCTGCTCAAGGGCAACAACAAGATGCGCGTGTTCCAGGAAGAAATCTTCGGCCCGGTGGTCAGCGTCACCACCTTCAAGGACGAAGCCGAAGCGCTGGCGATTGCCAACGACACCGAGTTCGGCCTGGGTGCCGGCGTGTGGACCCGCGACATCAACCGTGCCTACCGCATGGGCCGCGGCATCAAGGCTGGCCGTGTGTGGACCAACTGCTACCACCTGTACCCGGCGCATGCCGCGTTCGGTGGGTACAAGAAGTCGGGGGTCGGGCGTGAGACGCACAAGATGATGCTGGATCACTATCAGCAGACCAAGAACCTGCTGGTGAGCTACGACATCAATCCGTTGGGCTTCTTCTAGACCGCGTCGCCTTCTTCGCGGGTAAACCCGCGAAGAGGCCAGGCCGGCATACCCTGAACCCAGGGCGGCAACCGTGCACCAGCCGCTCTGGCTCGCTTCCTGCAGTACCCATCACCATCGGCCCGGAACCCTTCCGGCCACCAAGAAAAACAACAGGTGAATCTATGCCAAGCGAACATTCCGCCGGAACGCCGGCAGGCTCTTCCGTCGACTTCGAGAAAGTCGGCTCTGACTATTTCCAGCAACGTGAACTGAAAAAAGGCGCCGCCGGCTGGGTACTGCTGGTCGGCCTGGGCGTGGCCTACGTCATTTCCGGCGATTACGCTGGCTGGAACTTTGGCTTGGCTCAGGGCGGCTGGGGTGGCATGTTCCTGGCCACCTTGCTGATGGCCACCATGTACCTGTGCATGTGCTTCTCGCTGGCCGAGCTGTCGTCGATGATCCCCACCGCTGGCGGCGGCTACGGCTTTGCCCGCAGTGCCTTCGGCCCGTGGGGCGGCTTTCTGACCGGCACGGCGATCCTGATCGAATACGCCATCGCCCCTGCCGCCATCGCGGTGTTCATCGGCGCCTACTGCCAATCGCTGTTCGGTATCGGCGGCTGGATGATCTACCTGGCGTTCTACATCGTGTTCATCAGCATCCACATTTTCGGCGTGGGTGAGGCACTGAAGCTGATGTTCATCATCACCGCCATTGCCGCCATTGCCCTGGCCGTATTCCTGATAGGCATGGTGCCCCATTTTGATGCGGCCAACCTGTTCGACATCGCCAAAACGGACGCCGTCGGCGCCAGCAGCTTCCTGCCGTTCGGCTATGTCGGCGTGTGGGCAGCCATCCCCTACGCCATCTGGTTCTTCCTTGCCGTCGAAGGCGTGCCACTGGCCGCAGAAGAAACCAAGAACCCCAAGCGTGACCTGCCACGCGGCCTGATCGGTGCCATGCTGGTACTGCTGGCCTTCGCCTTGCTGATCCTGGTGGTCGGCCCGGGCGGCGCAGGCTCCGAGGCGCTGAAGGCCTCCGGTAACCCGCTGGTCGAAGCCCTGTCGAAGGCCTACGGCGGCTCCACCTGGATGGGCGGCTTCGTCAACCTGGTCGGTCTGGCCGGGCTGATCGCCAGCTTCTTCTCGATCATCTATGCCTATTCCCGGCAGATCTTCGCCCTGTCCCGCGCCGGTTACCTGCCGCGCAAACTGTCGGAAACCAACAAAAGCAAGGCCCCGGTACTGGCCTTGGTCATCCCCGGCATCATCGGTTTTGCCCTGTCGCTGACGGGCCAGGGTGACTTGCTGATCCTGGTGGCAGTATTTGGCGCTACCCTGTCTTACGTGCTGATGATGGCTGCGCACATTACCCTGCGCATCCGCCGGCCAAAGATGGAACGCCCATACCGCACCCCGGGCGGCATCTTCACCTCCGGTCTGGCCCTGGTGCTGGCGTGCATCGCCGTGGTCGCCGGATTCCTGGTTGACCCGCGGGTAGTCATTGGCGCTGCAGTGATCTATGCGGTATTAATTGCCTACTTTGCTTTCTACAGCCGCCACCACCTGGTCGCGGGCACACCGGAAGAGGAATTCGCCGCGATCCAGAAGGCCGAAGAGGCCCTGCACTGATCGTCGCCACCCGCCGCGGGGCAACCCGCGGCTCTGGAGATTCTGTATGGCAAGTTTCGTACACACGGTCGGCCATCTGGTCTACCGCTTCGACAGCCTCAAGGAAGTGATGGCCAAGGCCAGCCCGGCACGCTCCGGGGACTGCCTGGCAGGCGTGGCGGCCAGCAACGACGCCGAGCGCGTCGCCGCGCAGATGGCGTTGGCCAATATTCCGCTGACGCACTTTCTCAATGAAGCACTGATCCCTTACGAAGCAGATGAAGTTACCCGCCTGATCATCGACACCCACGATGCCCAGGCCTTCGCCCCGGTCAGCCACCTGACCGTGGGTGGCCTGCGTGACTGGCTGCTGAGCGAGGAAGCCAACGAAGACAGCCTGCGCGCCCTGGCGCCCGGGTTGACCCCGGAAATGGCCGCTGCCGTGTCAAAGATCATGCGCGTGCAGGACCTGGTGCTGGTGGCGCAGAAAATCCGCGTGGTCACCCGGTTCCGCGGCACCATGGGCCTGCGCGGGCGCCTGTCGACCCGGCTGCAACCCAACCACCCGACAGACGAACCGGCCGGTATTGCCGCCAGCATTCTCGACGGCTTGCTGTACGGCAACGGTGACGCCATGATCGGCATCAACCCGGCCACCGACAGCATCGCTTCGATCTGCGCCCTGCTGGAAATGCTCGACGCCATCATCCAGCGCTACGACATCCCCACCCAGTCCTGCGTACTGACCCACGTCACCACCTCGATCGAAGCGATCAACCGCGGCGTGCCACTGGACCTGGTGTTCCAGTCCATCGCCGGTACAGAGGCGGCCAATGCCGGCTTCGGCATCAACCTGAACGTATTGCAGGAAGGCTACGAAGCCGGTCTGTCGCTGAAACGTGGCACCCTCGGGCAGAACCTGATGTATTTCGAAACCGGCCAGGGCAGCGCGCTCTCGGCCAACGCCCACCACGGCGTCGACCAGCAGACCTGCGAAACCCGCGCCTATGCCGTGGCCCGTCACTTCAAGCCGTTCCTGGTCAACACCGTGGTCGGTTTCATTGGCCCGGAATACCTGTACAACGGCAAGCAGATCATCCGCGCCGGCCTCGAAGACCATTTCTGCGGCAAACTGCTGGGCGTGCCGATGGGTTGCGATATCTGCTACACCAACCATGCCGAAGCCGATCAGGACGACATGGACACCTTGCTGACGCTGCTGGGTGTGGCCGGCATCAACTTCATCATGGGCATCCCCGGCTCCGACGACATCATGCTCAACTACCAGACCACCTCGTTCCATGACGCGCTGTACGCGCGCCAGACCCTGGGCCTGAAGCCCGGGCCGGAATTCGAGGCATGGCTGGCCCGCACCGGCATCTTCACCCAGGCCGATGGCCGGGTGCGCTTCGGTGACAACCTGCCGCCGGCCTTCCGCCAGGCCTTGGCACAGCTTGCATAGGGATGACCATGGACCATCGCACGCCTACCCCCGACAACCCTTGGCTGGCCCTGCGCAACCTGACCCCGGCGCGCATCGCCCTGGGCCGCACCGGCACCAGCCTGCCGACCGGGGCGCAGCTGGACTTCCAGTTCGCCCATGCCCAGGCACGTGATGCCGTGCACCTGGCTTTCGACCACGCCGGCCTGGCCAGCCAGCTGAGTGACCGCGGGCGCGAAAGCCTGATGTTGCACAGCGCTGCCAGCGACCGCCACCAGTACCTGCAGCGGCCGGACCTTGGCCGCCGGCTGAACGAAGACTCGATTGCGACCCTTCGCCAGCATGCCCAGGCCAACCCCGGCGGCGTCGACCTGGCCATCGTGGTGGCTGACGGCCTCTCGGCACTGGCCGTGCATCGCCACACGCTACCGTTCCTGACCCGCTTCGAGGAACAGGCTGCCGCCGACGGCTGGACCAGCGCCCCGGTGGTGCTGGTCCAGCAGGGCCGTGTGGCAGTGGCCGACGAGGTCGGCGAGCTGCTGGGCGCACGGATGACGGTGATGCTGATCGGTGAACGCCCGGGGCTGAGCTCGCCCGACAGCCTTGGCCTGTATTTCACCTATGCACCCAAGGTCGGCCTGACCGATGCCTACCGCAACTGCATTTCCAATATCCGCCTGGAGGGGCTGAGCTATGGCATGGCGGCGCACCGCTTGTTGTACTTGATGCGCGAAGCCTGCCGGCGCCAGCTTTCCGGGGTGAATCTGAAGGACGAAGCCGAGGTACATAGCCTGGAGAATGAAGACAGCGCCAGCCAGAAAGGTAACTTCCTGCTCGGCAAAGGGTAAAAAACCTGTCACGGAAGGCGGATTGCACTTGTGCCGTGCATTGGGGCAGCATGCCCTTGAACGCTGCTGGCATTCCGCTGTTTCCCAAATGGACTCTGAGGGCCGCACATGCGCATCATCAAGGCAACCCTGGAACACCTCGACCTGATCACGCCGTTGTTCGTCAAATACCGTGAATTCTACGGGCAGTTGCCCTACCCCGACAGCTCGCGCAGCTTTTTGGAAAAGCGCCTGAAGCGGGATGAATCGGTGATTTACCTGGCACTTCCGGATGATGACGACGGCAAACTGCTGGGCTTTTGCCAGCTGTACCCGAGCTACTCGTCGCTGTCGTTGAAGCGGGTATGGATTCTCAACGATATCTATGTAGCTGAGGACTCCCGGCGCATGCTGGTGGCCGACCACCTGATTCGCGAAGCGAAGAAAATGGCCAAAGAGACCAATGCTGTGCGCATGCGGGTGTCGACCAGCGCGAACAATGAAGTGGCGCACAAGACTTACGAATCCATCGGTTTTCGCGAGGATACCGAGTTCAAGAGCTACATTCTGCCGATCAGTCAGGATTGACCGGCACCGACCTCTGAGCGGGCACGCCCGCTCAGAAGCTGGTAACGGAATACCCCTCTACCGTAACCCCCCGCTACAAACTCCTCGGGCATGATCCTCACTTAGCCGTATAATGGCGCACCTGTCATGTGTGAAAATTTACCCCTCCCCCGGTAACCAAGCCTACGCCCAAGAACACAGGTGCTGTACATGGATTTCAACCCGCTGGACCTTATCCTGCATCTCGATGCCTACCTCGATCTGCTGGTCACCAACTACGGTCCCTGGATCTACGCCATCCTGTTCACCGTGATCTTCTGCGAAACCGGCCTGGTAGTCATGCCATTCCTGCCGGGCGACTCGCTGCTGTTCATCGCCGGCGCCGTTGCGGCGGGTGGTGGCATGGACCCGGTGCTGCTGGCCGGCCTGCTGATGGCCGCTGCAATCCTGGGCGACAGCACCAATTACGTGATCGGCCGAACGGTCGGCGAGCGTTTGTTCAACAACCCCAACTCCAAGATCTTCCGCCGCGACTACCTGCAGCGTACCCACGATTTCTATGAACGCCATGGCGGCAAGACCGTGACCATGGCGCGCTTCCTGCCTATCTTGCGTACCTTTGCACCGTTCGTCGCGGGCATCGCTCACATGCACTACCCACGCTTCCTCGGCTTCAGCGTTGCCGGTTCGCTGCTATGGGTCGGCGGCCTGGTCACCTTGGGCTACTTCTTCGGCAACGTACCGTTCATCAAGCAGCATCTGTCGCTGATGGTGGTGGGCATCATCATCCTGTCGCTGGTGCCGATGATCATCGGCTTGCTGCGTGGGCGCCTGGGCCGTACGGCCAAGGCTCACTGAACAGGTAAAGAACGAACGGCATGTGGTCATTCAGCGCCTGGCGGCGCAAGCGTACTCTGGCGCGTTACCCGATCACGCCACAGCAATGGCAGGCCGTACGCGAGCGGCTGCCGATGCTGGACGGCATCAGCGACGCTGAAGACCACTGGCTGCGCGAAGCCTGCATCCTGTTCCTGCTCGACAAGCACCTCACCTGCCTGCCCGGGGTCGAACTGGACGACGAACAGCGCCTGATGCTGGCTGCCCAGGCACAGTTACCGCTGCTTCACCTGGGTGAGCTGAACTGGTACCAAGGCTTCCACGAAGTCATCCTGTACCCCGACGACTTCAAGAGCCCCCAGCGCCACCGCGATGCCAGTGGCGTGGAGCATGTGTGGGACGGAGAACACAGCGGCGAGGCCTGGCAGCAGGGGCCGATCATCCTGGCCTGGAACGGCGTGCAGGCCAGTGGTGGCTGGGAGGCTTACAACCTGGTCATCCATGAACTGGCGCACAAGCTCGACATGCTCAATGGCGATGCCAACGGCCTGCCACCACTGCACAGCAGCATGCCAGTTGATGAGTGGGCAACAGCCATGCAGCAGGCTTACGACGACCTCAACCAGCAACTGGACGCCAACCCCGCAGCCGAAACCGCCATCGACCCCTATGCTGCAGAAAACCCGGCAGAGTTCTTTGCCGTTACCAGCGAGTACTTCTTTAGTGCCCCCGACCTGCTTCATCAGGCTTATCCACAGGTCTACCACCAGTTGTCGATGTTCTACCGGCAAGACCCGCTGGCGCGCCTGTGCCGGCTGCAGGCGGAACACCCCGAGTACCGCGAAAGCCACGCCTGACGGGCCCGCACATCAGGCCAAGCGTGGCGTGCCCCGGCAGAATGTGCCTATAATCGCCGCCACTTTTTGGTCAAACACGGGGGCACTGCCCAATGAGCTACAGCAAGATTCCGGCGGGCAAAGACCTGCCGAACGACATCTACGTCGCCATCGAGATCCCGGCCAACCACGCGCCGATCAAATACGAAATCGACAAGGACAGCGATACGCTGTTCGTCGACCGTTTCATGGCTACCCCGATGTTCTACCCAGCCAACTATGGCTTCATCCCGAACACCCTGGCTGACGACGGTGACCCGCTGGACGTGCTGGTGGTTACCCCTTACCCAGTGGCCCCAGGCTCGGTTATCCGCGCCCGTCCGGTTGGCGTGCTGAACATGACCGACGACGGTGGCGGCGACGCCAAGGTCATCGCTGTTCCTCACGACAAGCTGTCGCAGCTGTACGTTGACGTCAAGGAATACACCGACCTGCCAGCCCTGCTGATCCAGCAGATCGAGCACTTCTTTGCCAACTACAAAGATCTCGAGAAGGGCAAATGGGTCAAGATCGAAGGCTGGGAAGGCGCCGACGCCGCCCGTGCCGCGATCACCAAATCGGTCGCTGCCTACAAGGGCTGATTCCGACTGCAGGGAAACCCCGCTTTGGCGGGGTTTTTCATGCCTGAATGGTACGCGCTCACTGCGGGGAACAAATCCTACACAGTCCTACACCAGCATCCTACAAACAGCCTCTTTTCGTACAATCCCGTCAACACCTGGTTCATTTCCTTACTGGCAACCCGCCGCTACACTCGCCGCCATGAACACTTCCGGCGACCGCCTCAGGGCCCTGCTCCACGAATGTGGCCTGACCCCTTCCGATTTCGCCGCCCAGCGCAGCGTCACAGCACAGCACGTCAACAACTGGTTCAAACGCGGTGTGCCTTTGGCCCGGCTGGACGAACTGGCCGATCTGTTCTGTGTGCACCGACGTTGGCTGCGCACCGGTGAAGGCCCCAAATACCCCAACCCACTCCTGCGCAACGGCCTTCCAAGGCCAGCGCCCGCCAATCCGCTTACCCCGCTGTGGGAACATCGTGGCCGGGTATTGAAGGTGCCCTACTACGAAGTGCGCAACGGCTTGCTGTCGCCGGTGGGCAGCAAGCACCTGCGCTTGCCGGCAAAAACCCTGAAGGGCTTGGGCGTGCAAGCCAGCAATGCAATCTGCCTGGCAATGCCCGCCAACAACATGCTCCCGCTGATTCCGCTGGAAGCGACCCTGGCCATCGACCTGGGCATGACCCAGGTGGTCGAGGGCGAAACCTATGCCCTGCTGCAAAACGGCATGCTCAGGGTGAACAACCTCAGTGTTGGCGAGCACGGCATCCTGTACCTGCACAGCCATGACAGGCGCAACTACGCGGTCGAACGCTACACCCCTGCTCAGCGTCAGGCGCAGGGCCTGGAAATTCTTGGCTGGGTGTTCCATTGGTCACATTTCCGCCAGCAGCGGCCCAGCTGAAGCACCCTGCGCAATTTTTTGCTGGGCATCCTGCGCCCGCCCTTGTATGCTACGCCGCACATTAAGCCCCGACCGGCGCGAGCCGCGGTCCAGAGGGCTCGGCGATATCCCACACGGGCATCTGCCATCTCTTTCAGGCCCTTGATGGCCACACAGTTAAGGCGATTGCGGCTTACCATAAATTAGTCGGAAGCGTCCCCGAGAAGCCGGCCACAAGCCGGCTTTTTAATTCAACAAGCCTTTAAAAAACGCTCACAATCCGCGGGTTTCCAGCCCCCTCGCCCGTCCATAGAACGAAGCCACTTGTGCCTTCAGTCGCGCTCAGGCCCCGCTGTCGCAAGCGACCTTGGTGTGTCTGCTTTTTCTTGCAGCGTATATGGACATCAATTTGATATTTCGAAATCTTCCAATGGAAAGGATTTTTTTGGGGTGAGCGTTTCGCGTCAGACTATAATAAAACGATTAGATGAGAGCCGACACCTGCTGCCATCCTCGGAGATTGCTGATTAATAACATTTAATCTGTGAAGGCTTGATGTAGCGATGAGGATTTAATATGAACGCCTTATTGAAAGAGCTGCACGCCTATCATCATGAAGTGGCCACCAAAATTAATCAGATCAAAGAGTTACTGGAGAGGATAAGGCACGGGTCTGCGGGTGCCGATGACCGCAAGCTGTTGTTTAAGCAACTGGAAGCCTTGCATGGTGATGCAGAGCGGCACCACCATGAAAATGAAGAGCTTATTCGGCTGGCCTTGCTGGCAACCGAGGCCCCGATCCACCAACGGGTCAAGGATATCGAGCAAGATCATCAAGCCTTCAAGCGAATTGCCGGACAACTCAAGATGTTGGAGCACTCAACGCAGGAGGCAAGAGTAATCGCCGACACGATAGAAGACTTCATCAAGAAATATTATGATCATATGGATGCCGAGGAGAATATTTTCTTTCCGGTGGCAGACAAGTGGTTGTCAGACACCCAATGGCAGGAAATAAAGCTTCAATGGCACTAACCAGAGATTTAAATACCTTTCATTAAAATAAGATTAGCTTAACACTCGACCCCGCAACTTTATTGCACTGATAACCGATGGTGCATATACCCTCCTATGGCAGTTTACGGCAAGGTGGATTGGTCGGACGCTTACGGTAGGTTTCCACAGAGCACATTCTTAACGCTCAGTCCGATAGGTACTATCAGTGACCGACTGAAGGACTTTGCCGCTTGCTGTTGCATACCTCGGAAAAACTGAACCTTGCTCTGCCATTCTCCTTGGCCTGATACAAAGCTTGGTCTGCCAGGCCTACAAGCTGATGTGCGTCCTGCCCCTGCTTAGGCTGGAGACAGGCTACGCCTTGTGAAATAGTCACCCGGTCAGCGACCAATGACTCCACATGAGGGATCTTCAGATTCTCCACAGCATCAGACAACTGCTGAGCAACGGTAGCGGCACCACTGAGGTGGGTGCCGGGCAGAATGCAGACAAACTCTTCACCGCCATAGCGCGCAACCATATCCAAAGGTCGTCTGATCCCACTGTCCAGAGCCGCAGCGACACGGCGCAGGCACTGGTCCCCCGCTAGATGCCCATAGTGGTCATTGAAGCGTTTGAAGTAATCGATGTCGACAAGAATCAGTCCTAGCCACCCTCCGTCACGGCATAAATGACTCCAGGCTGCATGGAGGTGTTGCTCGAAAGCTCGTCGGTTGGATATGCCTGTCAAACCGTCGATCGACGCCAGGCTCTTCAGGTAATCGCTTTGCAATTTCAAAGTCAGATGGGTTTTTACCCGAGCGCGGGCAATACCGGGATGAAATGGCTTGCTAATGTAGTCAACAGCGCCAAGCTCAAGTCCCTTTGCCTCGTCTGCCTCTTCCCCCTTGGCGGTTACGAATATCACAGGAATGGCTGCCGTCAACGGACTGGCCTTAAGACGACGACATACCTCATAGCCGTCTATGCCGGGGAGCATCACATCGAGCAGGATCAAGTCCGGGAACTGTGTCAGGGCCATGTCCACTGCCTTATTTCCATCCATGGCCATGTAGATTTCATGGTCAGCACGAAATAGCTCATTCAGCGCGTGGATATTGAGTGCCTGGTCATCCACGATCAATAAACGCGGCTTGACCTTTGGATGTCCAGATTCATCGTTCATCAACATTCCTTTTGAGTGAATCGGTCAGCTTATCGCACCACAGGGCGGCTGACTGGAAATCCAGATCGTCGACGGCCTGCTTAAGCGCGTCAAAGATCGCTTTGCTGTGTAACGGTACCGCATCCTGCAAGGACTCAGCTCGCTGGAGTGCGACGAGATTACTGCTGACCAACAGCGCTCGCAGGCCACTCAATTCAATTTCCCAGTCCCTCTCCGTGAATGCAAGTGGTCGTTCAGTCGCGAATACCACGGAAGTGGCAAAGGCAAGATTAAGCCGTGTGCAGTCAGACGCGAGTTGCATGTGCAGGTGCGATAGCCACCGAGGATTGGCCATGAACGACTGCCCCTCCTCCGGCGACGCCTGCAGAAGGCGCTGCTCCAGCTCGGCAGCCAGCGCGGATAGCCCACTAGCACCCATGGTGCCGGCACTGCCCTTGATGGTGTGCAATTGCATCAACACACCGGCCTTTTCGCTGTTGCTGCAGTGCCGCTCCAGCTTATCAAAATTACGTCGCATCTCATCTGGAAAACGCTGCAGCACGTTACGCAACAGTGTCAGGTTACCGCCGAAGCGCCGCAACACACTCTCGGTTGACTCATCGCTCGGCGAGTCGCTCGATTGAATGGCCGGCCGGACAGGCACCTCTCGGTCCAGCAGCTTCCTGAGAACCGCTACAAGGTTTTCCAGATCGACAGGTTTGCCTACATGTTCATTCATTCCAGCGGCCAGGCACGCCTCACGCTCGGAGGTTGAGGCGTTTGCAGTCATGGCGACAATAGGCAAGCCCCAATGAAGGGGGCTTTGACGAATCCGACGGGTTGCCTCCAGCCCGTCCATGTCAGGCATCTGGATATCCATCAGTACCGCATCGAAGGTTTGCACGCCATTCAACACGGCCTCGACACCCTGCTGCCCCCCCTCAGCCAACGTCACTTTGGCCCCCTCGAGTTCCAGCAGTTCCTGAGCCACCTGGCGATTGAGCGGATTATCCTCAACCACCAATAACTTGATACCGTCGAGCCTGGATAGCGGGCTCACGGGCCCAGTGACATTGGAAGATTGCGTACCTGAGACTGCAAGCTCCACAGTAGTGGCAAGCTGCTTAGGGGTGATTGGCTTGCTCAAGACCGCAACATAAGGCTCCTGTGGACCCTGCTGTAAACTCGCGAACACCTCGTGACTATGCGCAGTAACCATCACCACTACCGGCGCAGAATCCATGAGCGAGTCCCGTATAAGGCGAGCAGCAGTCAGGCCATCGACATCCGGCATGCGCCAATCCATCAACACTACATCGTAAGGGCGCACATTCGCAGCACGCAGCACGCGCTCCACCGCCTCTCGCCCTCTACTGGCCTGATCGACTTGCCATCCTAACGCGACAGCAGTTCTAGCGAGTACTTCGCGGGCCGTGTGATTGTCGTCGACCACCAACACATTGAGGTGAGGAAAAACTGTCGTGTGCTCTGTCTCCATGGTATTCGCCAAAGCGAATTCCAGCTCGAACCAGAAACAGCTGCCCACCCCTGGCTGGCTGTTCACTCTCAGGATGCCGCCCATCAGCTCGATCAGCCGCTTACAGATCGCCAGCCCCAGGCCCGTCCCACCATAGCGTCGACTGATAGAGGCCTCGGCCTGGCTGAACCCGTCGAAGATCCGCTGGAGTTGCTCTTCGCTGATACCTATTCCCGTATCGGTCACAGAAATTCGCAGCCGAACAGCATCGGGCCGACGATCACAGACTCTGATGCTAACGGTAATCTCGCCACGCTCAGTGAACTTGAGCGCATTGCCAGCCAGATTGATAAGAATCTGTTGCAGACGCAGGCTGTCGCCCAACAGGCATGGGGGTAATGAGGTATCGAGATCGAACAACAATTCGACATCCTTATCTGCCTGGTTGCCCCCCAGCACCGCAGCAAGGTCCGTCATCAGCCCATTGATCTCGAAGGGATGTGGATCGAGCTGCAGCTTGCCGGCTTCGATCTTGGAGTAGTCAAGAATGTCATTGAGCAACCCCAAAAGCGATTTGGCAGCGCCGTGCGCCTTGCGGATATAGTCAAGCTGCCGCGCATCAAGCTCTGTGGCCTGAACCAAATGCAGCATGCCCAGCACAGCATTCATGGGTGTGCGAATTTCATGGCTCATGTTGGCCAGGAAAGCACTCTTGGCGGCATTGGCCGCGTCCGCCTGTTCTTTAGCGAGAAACAAGCGTGACTGCAGCTCATGTTCTACAGTGACATCGCGATTTATGCCTATAACTTTCCGGCAGCCTGTTTCAGCAACATACTCGATCCTGGCAGCGGCCTGAACATAACGAATACCGCCGCCGGGTAACTGAAGACGGAACAGTGTCTCGAATACGCCGTTCCCATCAAGTAATCCCTGTAGCAATCGGGCGGCAACTTCAGCGTCGTCGGGGTGCAGGCGCTCCTGCCAGTGCTTGTAACTCAGGCCAACCGCTTTCAAGGCGAGCGGCTGTTCATAAATCTCGAACATCCGATCATTCCACTGCAGATCATCGTCTTCGGGAGACCACGTCCACACCCCCAGTTTCGCCACATCCGAAGCCAAGGCCAGCTGGTCGCGTGCCGAAGCGATGGCATCATGCTGACGCCGCTGTTCGGAAAGATCGAAGAGCACGGCGACGAGCATGGGCTGACCGCCAATCTGCATGCAGCCCAGCGTGACCTGCGCGGGGAAGATAAGCCCATCCTTGCGGCGAGCCTCCACTTCTCGGGAAACCCCGGTCATATTGCTGCTGGCCGGATCACCAAGCGCATCCTGCGAGAGCGACAAGTCCCCCTCGAATAAAGCAGGCAACAAGACTCGAACGTTACTGCCGACAAGCTCGTCAGGTTGGTAGCCGAAAACGTTCTGCGTAGCACGATTGCAAGACTGAATCAGCCCTGTCCGATCGATCCTGATGACAGGGTTGACGGCTGTATCGAGAATGGTCTGTGTCAGTGCCAGGCTGTCGGCCAAGCGCTCCTCTACCTGCTTGCGCCGGCTGATATCGATAGCGATACCCAGGTATCCACTCAACCTGCCATCGGCATTGTGCATGCCGGTGACCAGCAACGTAACACTGAAACGCGTGCCGTCCTTGCGCACGTATGTCCATTCCCGAACCTCCGCCTCGCCCAGAGAAGCCTTGTGCACAAAAACGCGGAAGCCCCCTATCGCTTCTCCATAGGCCCGGCTCAACTCCTCGCCTCGTTGTGCCATCTCCTCATCCAGATGGAACATACCAGGGGTGCGAAGGCCAACGACTTCCTCGGCCGAGTAGCCAAGCAATTGCTCAGCCCCTTTGTTGAAAACGGTGATGATGCCCTCGAGGTCGGTTGCGATGATCGAGACCTGTGATGCCGAGTGCAGGACGTTGGTCAGCAGGGCATTCAGCTCGCGCAGCTCTGTCGTGCGCTCGGCCACCTGATGTTCCAGGCCAACATTCAGTTCCAGAATGCGTGCCTCTACCCGCTTCTGCTGGGTGATGTCGCGAACGGTCTTGGAGGCCCCAACAACCCGCCCTGCTGCATCACAAATAGGCGAGACTGTTACCGAAACGTCTAACGACTGGCCGTCTTTACGCACTCGTCGGGTCTCAAAGTGCTCGATACGCTCGCTGCGAGCTATTTTCTCCAGCAAATGCACTTCCTCGTCCGCCAACTCGCAGGGCAATATCCGGCCCAGTAAAGTACGGCCCAGTACCTCATCGCTGCCATAGCCAAAAATCTTCTCGGCGCCATGGTTCCAGGCCGTGACGATGCCATCCAGGGTCTGGCCAATGATTCCATCGTTGGAGTTCTCAACAATGGCTGCGAGCTTGGCCTGTTCCGCCAGAACGTCGCGTCGACGTCTACGGCTGACACTGAAAACCCCCACCAATGCCGTGATCAACAGGGTGCTGCACAGCCCGATGCCAAAGGCACTGCGGGGGGAGAACTGGCGTAACTCCTGCACGAAAGAGGGGTATGCAACCAACTCGATTTCCCAGCGACGACCAAAAACCAACTGGGTCAAATGGGTGCGCATGACCTCTTGCTGTTCCCCGCCACTTTGATTGCGCTCATAGAATTGCACAGGGGCGGCCGCATCGGTCACGTCACGCAAATGCAACCGAATTCCATCGGATGGCAATGGCAGCCCTGTAAGGACCTCTTCGGTCAGTAGCGGTGCATAACTCCAACCAAAACCTTGTGCCACTCTTTCGGCAACGGTATCCGGCGTATTTCCCGTTCGGTAGATCGGCAGCAGGAACAAGAATGACTGCAGCGGCTTGCCCGTTGCCTGAACCAAGGTGATCGGACCCGTGAGACGCGCAGCTCCCGTGCGCATTGCCGCGCCAGCAGCCTCTCGCCTGTTCTTTTCTGACGCGATATCCAAACCTACCGCTGCCAGGTTCTTCTCCTGAGGCTCGATGTACTGAATGACGAAGCGCTCGCCCTCATGTGGCGTAAGCTGGCGTATCGTGAAATCAGGTTTGCCATCGAGCCTGGCCTTTTGCAGGAAAGCCGCTTCGGCACTGGCTGGAACGCGACGAATGAAACCGAAGCCGCGGGCCCCCGGAAACTCGGTATCGAGGTCTCGAGTCTTGATGTAAGTCAAAAAGCCATGACGGCTGGCCTGTTGCTCGCCCATGACCTGAAGAGCACCACGCGCCCCTCTCAAGCCGAACTCATAAAGATGGATGCGAGCAGCAACAGCATCGCTTGTACGCTGGACTGCACGGGTCAATGCAGCCTCGGCATGCGCCCTGTTCTGATTCATCAGAACGTAGGAGGCCATAAGGGTAACCGCCAGGCCTGCAACAAACACAGCGATCATCGCTGTAACAGATCCAAGCTTCAGAATACGATCTTTCAATTTCACCCCACATCAGCGGCTGGCCGAACGAGAAAAATCGATTGCGCTAGATTGGCCTCAGATTGCCGGTCTCCAGCATCTGTTGCAGTTGCAGGAACGGTACTGGTCGGCAGTAGTGATATCCCTGCATCAGCCAGCAACCCAGTGCCATGAGGCTGATCGCCTGCTCCTGGTTTTCCACACCTTCGGCAATCAGCTCCAACCCCAGCGCCTGGCCCATACGCACAATGGCTTCGATGATGGCGGCATCACTGTGGTCGTCAAGCATGTCGCGCACAAAACTCTGGTCGATTTTCAGCACATCGATGGGCAGTTGCTTGAGATAACTCAGGCTAGAGTAGCCGGTACCAAAATCGTCGATTGCCAGCCGCACGCCCATGCGTTTCAGTGCTTCAAGTGTTTCTCGCGCCTTGACGACATTGTCTGCCAACACGCCCTCCGTGATTTCCAGTTCGAGCAGGTACGCAGGAAGCCCCGAGTCCTTGAGCCCCCTACGTATCATGTCGAAGAAATTATCTTCACGAAATTGAACAGCGGAAATATTGACGCTGACGGGTACTTGAAATCCTGATTCCATCAATAGGCAGGCGTCTTTACAGGCCTGCGTCAGTACTTGACGCCCCAGCGGAACAATCAATCCAGTCTCCTCTGCGACCGGAATGAATTCACCTGGTGAAAGCAGCGTACCATCGGATTGTCGACAGCGAATCAACGCTTCCATGCCACGCATACACCCCGTTCGGGCATCCATTTTCGGCTGATAGAAAACCTCGAAGACGCCCTGTTCCAAGGCGCTGCGCATATGTTGTTCAAGCATATGCCTGGCACGGGTGCTGGTTTCCAATGTCCGGGAAAAGAAGCGGGAGCGATTCCTGCCTTCACGTTTGGCCTGATACATGGCTGCATCGGCGTGACTGTAAAGCGCTTCCAGGTCGGTACTGTCTTCGGGGTAGATACTGACACCAATACTGGTGGTAATGCTGTAACGCTTCTCGCCAATCTGCATCGGGGACGCAAGCGTCCGCAATAACTGTTCGCACAAGTCCCCAATAGCTTCTAGCCGGACCACTTGCGGCAGTAAAATCACGAACTCATCGCCTCCCGGCCGGCTCACCGTATCCTGCGGCCGAACGCTGCTGGCCAAACGCTCAGCGACGCACTTTAGAATGGCATCCCCGACTGAATGCCCCAATGAGTCATTGATGCTCTTGAAATGATCCAGATCCAACAGTAACAACGCGACCTTGCTGCCGTTGCTCTGGGCCTGCTGGATCGCTTGTGCTGCGCGGTTCGTGAATAGTTGACGGTTGGGCAAGCCAGTTAGCGCATCGTAATAGGACAAGCGCTTGGCTTCATTGCGCAGATTCAGGTGGGCGCGTACATGGGCCCTTACCACGGGAACATTGATAGGCTTCTGGATAAAGCCAACCCCTCCGAACTCCAGGGCACGAACTTGATTGTCGCACTGGATATGGGAGCTGACGAACAGGACGGCAGCGTCACAGAGCTTTGGGTCGGTCTTGATCGCCCGGCACAATGCAAAGCCATTCATGTCGGGTAACTCGATGTCGATAAGGATCAGGTCGGGGCGGTATTCCCCGGCCACCTGCAGCGCTTCACGGCCGTCATGGGCAACATGAACCTCACCGAAGCTGCTGACAGACCCTTGAAGAACTTCACGATCGCTTGATTGGTCATCAACGATCAGGATCACAGAGTTCATCTGATCTGCCAGATCAAGCATGTGTGACTCCTGGAAATCCATTTCAAAGCGTCAGCGTAGACGATCAGCTGCGAATTGCGCAGTCAGGCAAGCCCCGCCAAGGCTTTCAGACGTGCGACCGTTTCCGTCGGCTCATCGTGTTCGAGCGCAGCCGCCAGGCGCATGATCACCTGATTGCGGTGAACATGGGACTTTGGCAAAGCATATACAGCGCCGATCAAATCACGCATCGACATCGGCAGTGCCCAACGCGCCTTCAGTGCAAGCGCGAAAGCGCGGCCATAAGTCGCAACCGCCAGCGAAAGCATATCGTCATCAATTGCATGTCCGCGCCCTGCCCAAAGATCAGCCTGATACAAGACACACAGTTCGCCGATTCGGTGAAGTAACGCAGCGGCATGCAGCGGCGCCGGGTCCAGGTCGCATTGCCTGGCGAGGGGTACAACCCGCTCCGCCAAGCGCTCCGAGGCCACAAACTGCTCTTGTAACCATAATCCAATCAGCGGGTCTTCAACGACCGATGCCTGGCGCAATGCCATCGCTATCGCCAGGTTGAGCGCCGTTCGCCCGCCAAGGCGTGTCAACGCTTGCGCCAAGCCCTCACACGGCTGTACCCCACCGCCATAAGCGGCACTGTTCGCAGCCGAAATGAGGTAAGCGCACAGCGCCGGCTCGTTCTGCCAGCGCATAGCCAGCTCGCGGAAATCCATCGGCACACCACTGAAGGCTTGCTGGAGGCTTTCTTTCGCACTGGAAAGCAGTGGAAGGTCCAGATCGGAAGCCGACAACTGACTCAGGTAAGTATCCAGGCTATCACTGAGGGCAGGCGCCGCCGGGGCCAGTTCGTCATCCGGCAACAGTGCATTGATCTTTGCCATGACGGCAGGAACATCAAAAGGTTTAGTGATGTAAGCACTGATACCCAATTGCCTTACTTCCAAAACGCTCTGCCGGTCAGAGCGCCCAGTAATGACCACCAAGGGTATTTCCGTATCAGACGTGCGTATAAAGCGAAGCAAGTCGACACCTGCACCGTCGGGAAGATTCCAGTCAGACAACACCAATTGGTAGTGACCACATGCCCACGCCGCCATCGCAGCTTCGACACAAGAAAAGCACTCGACCTCGGTCGCGGGCTTAGAAGCATGGACCATCTGGCGGATAAGCTCAGACATCCAAGGATCATCGTCTACCACCATGATGCGTATCGACAAGACGAATCACTCCGTTGATAAAGGCCTTACGCCTGCTCGCTGTCAGCAGTGCGGCGGGGTACCCACGAAGCTAAGCCAGACTGCACCAGTGCTGCAAGTGCCTAGGGTATAGCACGCTCCGGCAAAGGGTGTATCAGTGCACTCGTTCGATTACCCTTGATCGTGTTTCTGCTACCACCTGATTACGCCCTTGCTGTTTGGCACGATAGAGCAGTTGATCTGCCTTATCGAAAACCTCGGCCATCGAGTCACCAGGCCGCCACAGCGCCACGCCCAGTGAAACAGTGATGTGGCCTACTGTTTCCAGGTCGGCCGATGCTATCGAGAGACGTAACCGCTCCGCGAGAGCTGTCGCCGCTGCGATCGAACTCTCGGGAAGCAGCACAACGAACTCTTCACCGCCAGTACGGCAAAGCAGATCGCTGGGCCGAGCGTTCTGCTTCATCAACGCGGCCACCGCACTGAGTGTCTCGTCACCGACGGCATGACCATAGGTGTCATTCACACGCTTGAAATGATCAATATCCAGCGAAATCACAGCGATTGAGTTTTTCGTCTCCAACCAGACGGCAAGTGCGTCTTGCATTGCCCGACGATTGGCCAACCCCGTGAGTGCATCTGTTTGAGCCTGGCGGTTGAGCGTGCCGATCTTTTCCTGCAATAAAGAAGCACTGAGCAAAAGCGCTCGACGTAATTGCCAGCTCTCTGCATAGTCCACAGGAATCATGCTGATGCGCTCATAGCTTTCGGGTAAGTCCAACCGTTTGGCACTGTCCGCCAAGCGAGACAATGGCCTGGAAAGCCGAATTCCCAGCCACCAGATCAGCAGCAATCCCAGCAAGCCCAGCGGTATGATGCCTTTGGCGACCTTCAGCGCACTCGTACACAATGAATCCTGAATGCCAGCCATGGGTTGCGTAGAAACTATCCCCCAGTGGCTACTGGAAATCATCGCATGGCCCGCAAGCATCTCATTACCCTGACCATCCACCGCCCGGATGGAGCCAAGCGCTTGGCTCAATGCAGCATCAACGATCTTGTCTTGCTTGATGATCCTGCCGATCTGCCGAGGATCAGGGTGGTAAAGCACACGACGCTGGCTGTCCACGAGAAAGACGTAGGCACCATTTTGTCGATGGTTCAAATCCATCAGATCTCGCAGTGAATTCTCCTGCGCCAAGCGAAGCGTGCCCCCCACGAGTCCAAGGTATTGCCCTTGCACATCGAAAACCGGATAGGAAACGAAAACCACCAGATTGCCGGAGAGGGACTCAAAGGCATTACTGATCATTGGCTGACGCCGCTGCAGCGGCTCACGCTTTTGAAGCGCTTGACCATTCAGGTGCAAAAGCTCTGGTGCGGACGCAACGATGGTGCCGTCGGCATTGGCGATAAGCACTGAATTGAAGCTGTCATCCTGTCCGAGCAGCCGTCGAGCCTCAAGCTCTAGTTGCTGCTGATCGGTGAATGTCTCTGCGACAATCGTCGCACTGTATCCGAGACGATCAAGGTCCGAGCTCAGTACCTCTTCTACGCCTGTAGCGATGCGCAGAGCGTAAGCTCTGTTAGCATCAAGCGCGTTCCCAATGAGCTCTTGCTCTTGCGTTTTGAACATTACCCAGAATGTGTTGGCAAGCGTGGCTGCCGCGCTGATCAACGCAAACGTGAGCAGTACAATACGCAGGTTCAACCTGGGTTTCGATTGGCTAGGCATTCATTGTTCCAAGAGCAGGGAGTTCTAGCTTGGTCAAATCACAAGATTCATGAAAAACGCGAAATCTCAAGCTTTTTCCGGCCCTTGCGCGATACCTGCAATATCCCAAACAGCGGTCTAACTTGTAGTAAGTCTCTCATGCCCGCCCACCTGTGACCAACAGGTTGCTTACAATGGACTGCTGATATCCCGTAATGCGATGTGAGCTCATGGCTTAAGGTGCTCAGTGATTACATTGAAGTTCCGAGGGTCAGCCTGCCCCAACATCCAGAATGAAGATCCAGCTACAACAACCCATTTAATGCTGAAGAATGGATTTAGGGGTAGCAGACAAAAGGACAACGGAAATGCCCACCCCGTCACTGTGGTAGCGGGATGGGCGATTGTCCGACAGGCGCGGGTGATCAAGGGCATGCCTGGCCAGTGATCAGCCCTGCCCCTGGTCGACTCAAGGTTGCGCGTACTTGAGTACGTACAGGCACAGCTCGCGGTAGACATCGACAGGCAGTTGCGACATCAGCTTCTGAGCCTGGCCGAGGGTTTTACAATTGAGCTCGGCCATCGCCCGACGGTGTTCCGAACCCAGCAGGCCGGCATGCACCACCTGCGCATACTGAATATAAGAACAGGGGAAATCGGCTTGGGGGCTGCGTTGGACCTTGAAGTCGATCTTCAGGTCTGCCCCGCGGAAGAATGCTCTGCCCTGGTAGGTCTGCTGGGGCACGAGAAGCCCTTTTTCCGGGCAGGTGCTGTGACAGACCGGAAGGCTATTCTTATCCGTCTCCAGGCCACGTCGATAGATCACGATTTCGGAACCCGGTACCTCGATACAGGCGTTTTCGAAAGCATCGATGATGGACCTGCCATTGATTTGCGCCTCTTCGATCTGCGTCAGGCTGACCACACGCTCGATCTCCTGATTGCCAACGCTGTTGACCACACGGTCCAGGGTCGACCAGTGGCTGAATTCTTTCTGACACGCAATCAGATGGACCTCGCTCTGATAGCCCTGTCGGGCGGCTTCAGGTGGAAAATCAGCGAAATGAGGGCTGTCGAGCGCGGTCTCCATGATGATGTTGTATTTGTTTTCCATCGCATACGTGCAAATCAATGCCCCCAGCCGCCAGATGAACGACTCGGTATGCTCGTAGACATACAGCACGCCTTTGTCTTCCATGGCCCGATAGTGAGGGTGCAGTTCACGAAAATGGGTTTCGTAAAGGCGAACGTAATTGTCGTACCGCCCGCTCTTCAGCAGCGCGTTTTCCAGCAAGTACGTCTTACCCGAGCCTTGTGCACCGGCAATGATGAGCATTTTGGGCTTGAGCACGCCGTCGACATAGTCGCGCTTCTTGTCGAACAATGTGTCGACGACCTTTCTGAATGCGAGATGGAGATCGGTATCGGTAAAAGGATAGAGAGAGGACATGACGGGTCGTTTCCTTGGTTTGCCAATGTGACCGTCACGAAGGTAAGCGTTGCGGCAGGTGGAAAAGGAGTAGATGGTTACCGCTGCAAGCCTCATCGAAGGTCGTAGAACCGCGGGTTGCCACTGGGGTGGCACTGTGCTGTATGCTTGGGCGGTCTTCAGGGCGGGGTGCAAGTCCCCACCGGCGGTAAATCGAAAGATGAGCCCGCGAGCGCCCCGACCATGTCGGGGGTCAGCAGATCTGGTGCAACTCCAGAGCCGACGGTCATAGTCCGGATGAAAGAAGGCGTCATGCAGGGGCCATCCGGGCGCCCTTGCGCGCGCATTTTGTTCGCCCCGAGACGTTCATCGATCATTCACGAGGAGCGTTTCATGTTCACCCAGCACCACGCGCAATTCCCCAATGTTTCCGCCGCCATCACCGCCTTCAAGGCCGGGCGCCCTGTACTGTTGCTCGACGATGACGACCGCGAGGACGAAGCGGACATCATTGCTGCCGCCGAGAACATTTCGCTGCAGACCATGGCCATGATGATTCGCGATTGCAGCGGCATCGTCTGTCTGTGCCTGGACGAAGCCACCGTCGACGAACTGCAACTGGCGCCCATGGTGCAGAATAATCAGGCCCGGCACGGCACCGGTTTCACCGTGACCATCGAAGCGGCCGAAGGTATCACCACCGGGGTTAGCGCCCAGGATCGCATCACCACCATTGACGCAGCATTGCGCTCCAGCGCCGAACAGCGCCATATCGTCAGCCCGGGGCATGTTTTTCCGCTGCGCGCCCGCAATGGCGGGGTGCTGACCCGCCGTGGGCATACCGAAGGTTCGGTGGACCTGGCGCGCCTGGCCGGCCTGCGCCCGGCAGCGGTCTTGTGCGAGCTGATGAACCCCGATGGCAGCATGGCCCGTGGTGAGCAGGTGGCGGTATATGCACGGCAGTACAATTTGCCGGTGCTGACCATCGAGGAACTGGCGCAGTACCGTGAGGCGATGCTGGAACGGGAAGCAGAGCCAGCCTGATCCACCGAACAGGGACGCTTTGCGGTCCTCGTGCGAGCGGCCCTTTCGCGACATAGGGCCGCTCCTCCTTCGGTCGGCATCAGCCGAGCAGTTGCCGGAAGTTTGCTCCCCCCGCCCCGCTCTGCTAGTGTCGCGCCGTTCTGAATGCCACCGAGACAGTCGCCATGGCCCGCAAAAAAGCCTCCCTCGATTTCGAGCAATCCCTCGCAGACCTGCAAGCACTGGTCGAGCGCCTGGAGAACGGCGAGTTGTCGCTGGAAGAGTCGCTGGCCGCCTTTGAACAAGGCATCGCCCTGACCCGTGACTGCCAGGGAGCCCTGGCCCAGGCCGAACAGAAGGTGCAAATTCTGCTGGAGCGCGACGGTGAACTGGCTGCCCAGCCCTTCGACGCGGAGCCGGAAGCATGATTGGCACCTACCAGGCCAGTTGCCAGGCGCGCGTCGACGCAGCCCTCGAACCGCTGTTCATCGCCCCGAGCAAAGAGCTGGAACGCCTTTACGCCGCCATGCGCTACAGCGTGATGAACGGCGGCAAACGCGTGCGCCCGTTGCTGGCCTACGCGGCCTGCGAAGCCTTGGGCGCCCCCGCCGAGCAGGCCAACGGTGCAGCCTGCGCGGTCGAGCTGATTCATGCTTACTCGCTGGTGCATGACGACCTCCCGGCCATGGACGACGACGACCTGCGTCGCGGCCAGCCGACCACCCACAAGGCGTTTGACGAAGCGTGCGCCATCCTTGCTGGCGACGGTTTGCAGAGCCTGGCTTTCAGTGCCCTGCTCGACCCTTGCCTGAGCCCGCAGATCGACAGCATTCGCCTGGCCATGGTTCAGGTACTGGCCAAAGCTGCCGGCCCGGCCGGCATGGTTGGCGGCCAGGCCATCGATCTCGGTTCGGTGGGCCAGAAGCTGGACCAGCAGGCGCTGGAGTTCATGCACCGGCACAAGACCGGCGCGCTGATCGAAGCCAGCGTACGCCTCGGCGCCCTGGCCAGTGCCCGTGCCGAACCGGCGCAGCTGGATGCCCTGCAAACTTATGCACAGGCCATTGGCCTGGCATTCCAGGTGCAGGACGACATCCTCGACGTGGAAAGCGACACTGCTACCTTGGGCAAACGCCAAGGTGCAGACATAGCGCGTGACAAACCGACCTACCCGGCCCTGCTGGGCCTGGAAGCCGCCAAAGCCTATGCAATCGAACTGCGCGACCAGGCGCTGGCCGCACTGCAAGGGTTCGGCGAAACGGCCGAACCGCTGCGGGCTTTGGCGCGTTACATCGTCGAACGCCGTAACTAAACAGCTTCACCTATCCCCGTAGGATCGGGTTTACCCGCGAATGCGATCTTGAATTTGCCGACGCATTCGCGGGTAAACCCGCTCCTACAGGGGGCCGCGTAACCTGTGGTCGAATGGGCACTTTTCCCACAATGGGGTAAACTGCCGCGTCTTCACACACCAATAACGACTCGCCTGATGCCCACGACGTTTCAAGAGATCCCCCGCGAACGCCCGGTCACGCCGTTGCTCGACCGCGCTGACACGCCTGCCGGCCTGCGCCGGTTGGCCGAAGCCGACCTGGAAACGCTGGCCGACGAACTGCGCCAGGAACTGCTCTACACCGTCGGGCAGACCGGTGGGCATTTTGGTGCCGGCCTGGGCGTGATCGAGCTGACCATCGCCCTGCACTACGTGTTCGACACCCCGGACGACCGGCTGGTGTGGGACGTGGGGCACCAGGCCTACCCGCACAAGATCCTCACCGGGCGCCGTAACCGCATGCTCAGCCTGCGCCAGAAGGACGGCATCGCGGCCTTCCCACGCCGCAGCGAAAGCGAGTACGACACCTTTGGCGTTGGCCACTCCAGCACCTCGATCAGCGCCGCGCTGGGCATGGCCATTGCTGCCCGCCTGCAGAACAGCGCACGCAAGTCGATCGCAGTGATTGGTGATGGCGCGCTGACCGCCGGCATGGCCTTCGAGGCGTTGAACCACGCCCAGGAAGTCAATGCCGACATGCTGGTGATCCTCAACGATAACGACATGTCGATTTCGCGCAACGTCGGCGGCCTGTCCAACTACCTGGCCAAGATCCTCTCCAGCCGCACCTACGCGAGCATGCGCGAAGGCAGCAAGAAAGTGCTGTCGCGACTGCCAGGCGCCTGGGAAATCGCCCGTCGCACCGAGGAATACGCCAAGGGCATGCTGGTGCCAGGCACGCTGTTCGAAGAGCTGGGCTGGAACTACATCGGCCCGATCGACGGCCACGACCTGCCCACCATGATCGCCACCCTGCGCAACATGCGTGATCTGAAAGGCCCGCAGTTCCTGCATGTGGTGACCAAGAAGGGCAAAGGCTTCGCCCCTGCCGAGATTGACCCGATCGGCTACCACGCCATCACCAAGCTGGAGCCGGCCGACAAGCCCGCCGCGCCGAAGAAAGCCAGCGGCCCGAAATATTCCGCGGTGTTCGGCCAGTGGCTGTGCGACATGGCTGCTGCCGACAACCGCCTGGTGGGCATTACCCCAGCGATGAAGGAAGGCTCGGACCTGGTCGACTTCAGCGAACGCTACCCTGAGCGCTACTTCGACGTTGCGATCGCAGAGCAGCATGCCGTGACCTTGGCGGCCGGCATGGCCTGCGAGGGCAGCAAGCCGGTGGTGGCGATTTACTCCACCTTCCTGCAGCGTGCCTACGACCAGCTGATCCACGACGTGGCGGTGCAGAACCTCGACGTGCTGTTCGCCATCGACCGTGCCGGCCTGGTCGGCGAGGATGGCCCGACCCACGCCGGCAGCTACGATCTGTCGTACCTGCGCTGCATCCCGGGCATGCTGGTGATGACCCCCAGCGACGAGAACGAACTGCGCAAGATGCTCAGCACCGGCCACCTGTACAACGGCCCGGCCGCTGTACGGTACCCGCGTGGTACCGGCCCGAATGCGCCGATCAGCGGTGACCTGCAACCACTGGAGATCGGCAAGGGCGTGGTCCGCCGCCAGGGCGAGAAAGTGGCCCTGCTGGTGTTTGGCGTACAACTGGCCCAGGCCATGCAAGTGGCCGAACAGATCAACGCCACGGTGGTCGACATGCGCTTCGTCAAGCCGCTGGACGAGGCGCTGGTGCTGGAGCTGGCAGGCAGCCATGAGCTGCTGGTAACCATCGAAGAGAACGCCATCATGGGTGGCGCGGGCGCTGCGGTGGGTGAGTTCCTTGCCAGCCAGGCAGTGCTCAAGCCGCTTCTGCACCTGGGGCTGCCGGATATCTATGTCGAGCATGCCAAGCCTGCGCAAATGCTGGCTGAGTGCGGGCTGGATGCGGCCGGGATCGAGGCCTCGGTGAAGGCCCGCATGGCCAGGCTCGGGCTCTAGGGCCCTTTCGCGGGTAAAACCGCTCCTACGACGGCCTGCGCCCGATTACCGATGTGTGCCCACTGTAGATGCGGGTTTACCCGCGAATACGGTTGCGGCGGCAACAGTGAACCGCTGGTGGAAATTGGCCTGCAGGACCGGCCCTTTCGCGGGT
>NZ_JBICKE010000129.1:0-1969 GCF_043103865.1 Pseudomonas sp. yb_5 | reverse complement strand
CAAGGTGAGGCCATCGTTTAACGTGGCATTTCCGGTGAACCGTTCCACGGCAACAGCGCTTCATAATCTGCCACCGACTGCGCATGGGGCAGCCGCTCCAGTACGTGGCGCAGCCACGTATAGGGCTCCTGGCCGTTGATCTTGGCGGTCTCGACTAAACTGTAGAGCTGAGCACTGGCGGCGGCACCCTTGGGCGTGTCGCTGAACAGCCAGGCTTTGCGGCCAATCACAAATGGCTTTATTGCGCGCTCTGCCGGGTTATTGTCGATCGGCAAATACCCAGCCTCCACATAACGCTCCAGCCGACTCCAATTGCTCGCCAGGTAATTCACCGCCTTGCCGAGCACACTTTGCGACGTCACATGTGGCTGCGTTTTGTCCAGCCAACTTTTCAACTGCCCCAGGATCGGCAGGCTCTTCTCCTGCCGGCCAGTCAATCGCTGCTCATCACTGGCGTCCTTCAGTTCACGCTCAATGCCATATAGCTTATTGATCAATGACAGCGCCATATCCGCGCGTCCGGCTTTGCCCTTGGGCTGCACTTTCTGAGCTTCAACAAACTTGCGACGCGCATGCGCCATGCACGCCAATCGTTCGACACCCGGCTGCAACGCCAAGGCGTTGTAGCCGGCGTAATCGTCCGTCATCACATAGCCGCGATAACTTTCCAGCAAGCGCAACGGCACCTCCTGCGCACGGCTGGAGGTGTAGTCGAACAGCACGACTTTCCGATCCGGTGGCCCACTGGCTTGCACCCACATCCAGGATTGGCTGGTCGGGTCTCGATCCGGTTCTTTAAGAACTTGGACGCGGGTTTCATCGCAATGGATGACCGGGCTTTCCAGCAACCGGTCGCGCATCAGATTCAGCAGTGGTTGCAGGTGCTCACCGCACTGAATCACCCAGCGCGCCAAAGTCTGGCGCGGAATCTCGATACCGTGTCGGCTCAGCACCGTTTCAAAACGGTGCAGCGGCAAGCCATCGACATACTTGGTGGCCAACAGCATTGCCAGCACGCTCGGGCTGGCCATGCTCTTCTCGATCAACTGTGCGGGTTTGTCAGCGGTGACCGGAGCGGCTTCACAACCACGGCAACCGTAAATTTTACGGATGTGTTTGAGCACCCGGATCTGCATCGGCACGATATCCAGCTGCTCGCTGGTTTCTTCACCGATCACGTGTTTGCGGCAACCACAGGCACAGGCCTGCTCGTGTTCGGGCAGTTCGTGGATGACTTCAATGCGCGGCAGGTCAGCGGACAGCGGTTTGCGCTTGCCACGACGCAGTGTTGGCGCGACCACTTCTTCGTCGTCATCGACCGGAGGTATCGACAGGCTTTCCGGTTCGTTGAACAACGCGAGCTGCGGCGTGTTGGTTTCAACGGTCTGCTCGGACTTGCGACTGAACAGACGGTCGCGCAGTAGCTTGACCTGCTCTTTGAGATCGACGATCTGGCCCTTATCGACCGTGCGCTCCATCAATAACTGCGCAAGCATCTGCTTGAGCAGTACGGGGTCATCGGGAAGGTCTTCGGGCATGGAAATCATGCCCCGGATTATAACGAATCAGGCGACGAATCGCGGCGTCAAAACCTGATGCGGGCGATTGCGCCAGAGGTCAAAACCGTCGAGTAACCAGTTCAGTTCCTGGACGGTGAGGACAATCGCTTCGTCGGTGGCGTCAGGTGATGTTTTGAATCGCTCGGATTCCAGGCGCTTGAGCCAAAGACAGAAGCCGTTGCGCTCCCAGTACAAGATCTTCACACGGTTGCGGGATTTGTTGAGAAATACGAAGAGCACGGGGTCGAACACCGCCACCTTGATGTCCAACTCGACCAGCGCCGCCAAGCCATCAATGGATTTTCGGAAGTCGACGGGCTTGGGGTAGAGATAGACTTTTTCGACTTTGGCGTCGGGACGCATCATGGCGTGCGGGCTCCAGAAAGAAATCGGGAGCACAGCATTGGGGA
>NZ_JBICKE010000128.1:0-5093 GCF_043103865.1 Pseudomonas sp. yb_5 | reverse complement strand
TTTTGCCCTAGCCCCCCATTTTGGCCAACAAAGTCCCCCCGCGGCTCTAGGTCCTCGGGCCGCCATGCGTTAGCATCCCTCTCCGATACGACGCTTCGGCCAGTACGGCCGTGCCAACACAATAAGATTCGCTACTTTTATTGCTAGGGGACTTGGTGATGATCAAGAAATACCTTTCGCGACTGCTGGTCGGTGTGACCGCCCTGGTCGCCGTGACTGCGGCCCAGGCGGGCGCCATCGATGACGCGGTCAAGCGCGGCACCCTGCGGGTGGGCATGGATCCGACTTACATGCCGTTCCAGATGACCAACAAACGTGGCGAAATCATCGGCTTCGAAGTCGATATCCTCAAGGCCATGGCCAAGTCCATGGGCGTCAAGTTCGAGGCTGTGTCCACCGCCTATGACGGCATCATCCCGGCCCTGCTGACCGACAAGTTCGACATGATCGGCAGCGGCATGACCCTGACCCAGGAGCGCAACCTGCGCCTGAACTTCAGCGAACCCTTCATCGTGGTTGGCCAGACCCTGCTGATCCGCAAGGAACTGGCTGGCGAGATCAAGTCGTACAAAGACCTGAACAACGAGAAGTACCGCCTCACTTCCAAGTTGGGCACCACAGGTGAAATGGTCGCCAGGAAGCTGATCAGCAAAGCCAAGTACCACGGCTACGACAACGAACAGGAAGCGGTCATGGACGTGGTCAACGGCAAGGCTGACGCCTTTGTCTATGACGCGCCGTACAACGTGGTGGCGGTAGATAAAGCTGGCGCCGGCAAGCTGCTGTTCCTCGACGAGCCCTTCACCTACGAGCCGCTGGCCTTCGGCCTGAAGAAAGGCGACTACGACAGCATCAACTTCATCAACAACTTCCTGCACCAGATCAAGCACGACGGGACCTACGATCGTATTCACGACAAGTGGTTCAAGAACAAGGACTGGCTGAAGGAAATGGAATAAGGCCCAGGCCACAAGCCCGGCTTTATGACCCCGACGCGCAGGCAAACCCTGCGCGTTCGCATTTACGGAAGTACCCCACGTGATCAAACACAAGAAAGCCCAGTGGCCCTGGCATGGGTTGACCGCCCTGGTCCTGGTGGGCCTGGCGCTCAGCCTTTACATGGCCACCTCGATGATTTCCTACGAGTGGCGCTGGAACCGCGTACCGCAGTACTTCGCCTACAAGGCCGAGGACGCACAACGCGCTGCCGGTTACGGCACTGTGCAGGAAATCGTCATCTCCGGTGACAACGCCCGCGTCACGCTGAAGGATGAAAGTGGTGCCGAGCAAGTACTCGATGTGGCCAAGGACAGCCTGCAACTCAGCCGCGGCGACGATGTTGCCGAAGGCGACCAGATTGGCGTAACCCGCCACTGGGCCGCTGGCCCGCTTGCGTGGGGCCTGTGGACCACCTTGTGGATCTCGGTGGTGTCCGGGGCGCTGGGCCTGGTGATCGGCCTGTTCGCCGGATTGTGCCGGTTGTCCAACAACCCGACCCTGCGCGACCTGTCGACCGTGTATGTCGAACTGGTGCGCGGCACGCCGCTGCTGGTACAGATCTTCATCTTCTACTTCTTCATCGGCACCGTGCTCAACCTGTCCCGCGAGTTTGCCGGGGTGGCGGCACTGGCATTGTTCACCGGTGCTTACGTGGCCGAAATCGTCCGTGCTGGCGTGCAGTCGATCGCCAAGGGCCAGAACGAGGCTGCGCGGTCGCTGGGCCTGAACGCTGGCCAGTCGATGCGCCATGTGATTCTGCCGCAGGCGTTCAAGCGCGTGCTGCCGCCCCTGGCCGGCCAGTTCATCAGCCTGGTCAAGGACACCTCGCTGGTGTCGGTGATCGCCATCACCGAACTGACCAAGAGTGGCCGTGAGGCCATCACCACCTCGTTCTCAACCTTCGAGATCTGGTTCTGCGTGGCAGGCCTGTACCTGCTGATCAACCTGCCGCTGTCGCACATTGCCAGCCGGCTCGAGCGGAGGCTTGCGCAAAGTGATTGAAGTCCGTGACCTGCTGAAAGTCTTCGACACCCGTGGCCAGGTGGTAAGGGCTGTGGATAACGTCACCACTCAGGTCGCCAAGGGCGAAGTGGTGGTGGTGCTCGGGCCATCGGGGTCGGGCAAGTCGACGTTCCTGCGCTGCCTCAACGGCCTGGAGCATTTCGACCAAGGCCATGTGGCCATCGATGGCCTGCAACTGGCCGACCCCAAGACCGACATCAATGCCTATCGCCGCGAAGTCGGCATGGTGTTCCAGCACTTCAACCTGTTTCCGCACATGACCGTGCTGGAAAACCTGTGCCTGGCGCAGAAGGTGGTGCGCAAGCGCAACAAGGCTGACCGCGAGGCCAAGGCCCGGGCGCTGCTGGAAAAGGTCGGTATTGCGCAGAAGGCCAACGAATTCCCGTCCCGGCTTTCTGGCGGTCAGCAGCAGCGGGTAGCGATTGCCCGGGCCCTGGCGATGGACCCGAAAGTGATGCTGTTCGACGAGCCGACCTCGGCGCTCGACCCGGAAATGGTCGGTGAGGTGCTGGACGTGATGAAGACCCTGGCCCAGGAAGGCATGACCATGGTTTGCGTCACCCACGAAATGGGCTTTGCCCGTGAAGTGGCCGACCGCGTGCTGTTCTTCGACCACGGCAAACTGCTGGAAGACTCGGCCCCGGCCGCGTTCTTCGCTGCGCCGAAAGACCCGCGTGCGCAGGCATTCCTGCGCCAGGTGCTGTAACCGCGCCGGTTTCTTCACGGGCAAGCCCGCCCCTGCATGTCCATCACTGCCTTGAAGGGGGTGCTGTACCTGTGGGAGCGGGCTTGCCCGCGAAGAGGGCGACGTGATGTCAGATGCTGAACCGCCCCACCATCCCCCGCAATTGCTGCCCCAGATACTCCAGCTCTCCACTCGAGGCTGCTGTCTGCTCACTGGCGGCACTGGTCTGATCCGAGACATCCCGCACATTGATCACGCTTCGATTGATCTGCTCGGCCACCACGCTCTGCTCTTCACTGGCGGTGGCGATCTGCTGGTTCATGCCCTGAATGCTCGACACCGTGTCGGTGATCTGGCTCAGCGCGTGCCCGGCTCTACGGCTCAGATCCACGCTCTGTTCGGTCAGGCTCTTGCTGCTGTCCAGCAAGCGGGTCACTTCGTCGGTACCGTTGTGCAGACTGTCTATCAGTTGGCCGATCTCCTCGGTCGCCGTCGACGTGCGCTGGGCCAGGCCACGCACCTCATCGGCCACCACGGCAAAGCCGCGCCCGGCCTCACCGGCCCGTGCGGCTTCGATCGCTGCGTTCAGCGCCAGCAGGTTGGTCTGTTCAGACACCGACTTGATCACATCGAGGATGCTGCCAATCCGCTGGCTCTCGCCTGCCAGGTGCTGCATGGCCGCCAGGCAATGGTCCATCTGCCCGGCCAGTTGTTCGATACGGCCGATGGCTTCGGAGACTACCTGGTCACCCACCTGCGCCTGCTGGTCTGCGTTGGTCGCGGCCAGCGAGGCTTGTTCGGCGTTCTGTGCCACTTCCTGCACGGTGGCGCTCATCTGGTTCATGGCAGTGGCCACCTGGTCGGTTTCCTCGCGCTGCTGATTGATGCGCAGCTTGGTGTCTTCGCTACTGGCCGCCAACTGCGTGGCGGCCTGTGACAGCTGACCGACACCCTGATCGATGCCACCGATCAGCTCGCGCAGGCTCAAGGTCATCTCGCGCATGCTGGTTTGCAGCTGGCCCATTTCGTCGCGGCGTTGCACGGTATCAACCTGGCTCAGGTCACCCTTGGCGATGCGGGCGGCCACAGCCAGCGTCTGGCGCAGCGGCTGGGTGATCTGCAAGGTGATCAGCCAGGCGGCCAGCGCCCCTACCACCATTGCCAGCAGTGCCACACTGGTCAGCAGCGACCGGGCGGCCAGGGCCTCTCTGTCGCGTTGTTCGACCTTGCGTTTGCCCAGTTCGAGGCTCACCGTTCGCAGCTCGTTGCCCATGTTTTCCATGTTGTTCTGCAACTGCTCGACACGTACGGCGGCGCGGCGGTACTGATCCAGGCTGGCGCGGTACTTGCTCAGCTCGGCACCGGGTTGCTCACTGATGGCACGTGGCAAGCTCAGCGGCGCAAGGCCTTCAAGCAGTTGCGCAAGGCTACTGTCGGCGGCGTCCAGGGCGCTATCACCGACTTTGGCAAAATCCTCGACCGGGACGAAGGTGTAGGCTGGAACCAGGCTTTGCTGATTGGCACCTTCGACATGCCGGCTGAGGGTGTCCATCAGGCCCAGCACGCCACTTTGCTGACTGTCGTCAGGCATTTTCAGCAAGGCCTGGGTCTGCAGTTCGTCAATCGCCTCGCTGAGTGCATGTTCCTGCGACTGCAGGGCTTCACGCAGGGCCACACGGCTGGCGACGCTGCGCTGCAGTTCGCTGAAGTTGTCGCGCAGGCGCTGTAACAGTGCCATTTTTTCCGTCAGCAGTTGCCGTGACTCATCGACGTTGCTGCGTTGCTGCAGGGTGGACAGCATGCTGTTGAGCTGGTCGAGGATGTTGCTGATGCGCGCTCTGCTGGCATCGTCGTTGAGCACGCGGTAGGTGATGCGTTCCGCGCGCAGGTCTTTTGTCAGGTCGTTGATCAGGCCTATTTCGCTGAGTTGCTGTGAGCGCACGATGGCACCATCCAGGGCACGCCAGCCGGTGATGGTGGTGGCCAGGGTGAGCAGCAGGACCACGGCGAAGCCGAGGGCCAGCTTGGCGGCGACACTGATGTTGCCGAGCTTGCGGTTGAGGGAGCCAAGCATGGGGAATCTCCGAGCGAGTGAGAGAAAGGATGCAGGCGCATGGCTGGCATCACATCTCTGCCCATCGGCTGCGGAGCTGTAGGACTTGACCTGATAATCAAGTAGGAAATTTCGCCGCGAACAGTAGGATACATAGGAGCGGGTTTGCCCGCGAATACGGTGGCGGCGGCAACGGCGAGCGGCTGGTGGAGATTGGCCAGCAGGCCTGGCCCATTCGCGGGTGAACCCGCTCCTACGACGGCCTGTGCATGTGTGTAGGAGCGGGTTTACCCGCGAATACGGTGGTGGCGGCAACGGTGAACGGCGGGTGGA
>NZ_JBICKE010000127.1:0-56268 GCF_043103865.1 Pseudomonas sp. yb_5 | reverse complement strand
CTTGTGTCGCGAAAGGGGTGCGAAGCGCCCCCAAGATCCGTGATGCAATCAAGTATTGCTGGGGCCGCTTTGCGGCCCTTTCGCGACACAAGGCCGATCCCACACTTGCATGCATGGCTTTTGCACAGGCATAAAAAAACCCGCCAGAAGGCGGGTTTTTTTGAAAGCTAGGAAGCTAGATCGACTTAGGCGATCTGAACTTCTTCAGCCTGCATGCCTTTCTGGCCGCGGGTAGCGACGAAAGTAACAGCCTGGCCTTCTTTCAGGGTTTTGAAGCCGTCAGCTTGGATGGCTTTGAAGTGCACGAACAGGTCGTCGCCCGACTGAGGGGTGATGAAGCCGTAGCCTTTCTCATCGTTGAACCACTTAACAACACCGGATTGACGGTTGGACATTTTTCTGTCTCCTTGGACAATTTGATAACGGTCAGGAAAAACCCTGCCCGGGACTGAGCGCAAAGAGAGCAGAAAATTCAGCGATGGGCCGATCAGGATCGTGCATCAAACTAGAGATTCTCGGTGTCACGTGCAGCACAGTGGCAACACCTTACCCCACTTTCCGCAACCTGCCAATGGTCAGAAGGCGCTTTAGGCAAATTCGGATCGGCGGCGGCTGCAGCCCCCACCCGGCGCGGGATTTGGGATGGAACTTTAACCTGGGCGCCGGGACCGGTAATATGCGCATCACGATTTTCACCACGCAACTCTTCAGGACACCCCGCCATGAGCATCAAATCGGACAAGTGGATTCGCCGCATGGCGCAGGAACACGGCATGATCGAGCCCTTCGTCGAGCGCCAGATGCGCGGCGAGCAGGACAGCCGTGTGATCTCCTTCGGCGTCTCCAGTTATGGCTACGACGTGCGCTGCGCCAACGAATTCAAGGTGTTCACCAACATCAACTCGGCCACCGTCGACCCGAAAAACTTCGATGCCGGCAGCTTCGTCGATATCAAGAGTGACGTGTGCATCATCCCGCCAAACTCTTTCGCCCTGGCGCGCACTGTCGAATATTTCCGCATTCCGCGTGATGTCCTGACCATTTGCCTGGGCAAGAGCACCTACGCCCGTTGCGGCATCATCGTCAACGTCACGCCACTCGAGCCCGAGTGGGAAGGCCACGTGACGTTGGAGTTCTCCAACACCACCACGCTGCCGGCGAAGATCTACGCCAACGAGGGCGTGGCGCAGATGCTGTTCTTGCAGTCCGATGAAGAGTGCGAAGTGTCGTACAAGGACCGTGGCGGCAAATACCAGGGCCAGCGTGGCGTCACCCTGCCGCGCACCTGAGCCGACAAGCGCGGGGAATTACCCGCGCCTTTGGCACTCCAACGAAGTAACGCCGGTGTGCATGATGTGCATCGGCTTTCGTCAGGAGCAGCCTATGAAACTCCATCCCGCAATCAGTGCCAAGCTGGCAGGCCTGCAGCCCAATCACGTAGGGTTGTTGCCCTGGTCACTGCTGGCGCACCCGCTGCCCATGCAGGCGGGGGGCGTGCCCCATCAACCTGACCCCGATACTCCGCAACCGCCGGAACCCGGTGAGACGCCACCCATGGAGCCGGGTGAGCCGACCTTGCCGGACGAGCCGCCTCCCGCGCCAGTCGCCTGAGCGTCGCTATAGCGGCCAGATGCGGTCAGCGCCCGCCAGGTACACCCGGCTGGCGCTGGCTGGGGTGATTTCCCACCCTCCAGTGAACTCACCGAACGCAGGTAGCAGGCTGACCTGCTCATCGATCACGAAGCAAGGCAGGCGCAGGCGCTGACGGGCCTTACCGCGCAGGACGAACACCGGGTGTACATGGCCCGCGAGCACCGGGTGGGTGCGGTGGGGCTGCGGTTCGTGCTGCAGGGCAAAGGGCTCCAGAACCCAAGGCTCGTCCACGATCTGAATATCGAGCGAAGCTGGTGGATCGCCGGCGTTGCTATCATGATTGCCGCGTATGAGGGCAATTTTCAGCTTTCTCTGTCGCTTCCGCCAATCATCCAGCTTGGCCAGTGTTGCCGGTGCTCGGGCCGTGCGGGCGTGAAGAAAATCGCCCAGGATGATCAGTTGCTCACAGTCGTGCTCGGCCAGCAGTCTATCGAGACGGGCGAGTGTCGCCTCAGTCGTTCCGCGTGGCACCGGTTGATGCAGGGCGCGGTAGCTGGCGGCCTTTCCGATGTGCACGTCGGCCACCAGCAGGGCGCGGCGGGCGGGCCAGTAGATGGCTTTGTCGGCGAGCAGCCAGAGCACCTGACCACAGTGTTCGATGGGTTGGTAATTCATTCCGCGTCCGCCGCTTGCTCCAGGTCCGCCACCATCCGCGCAATGCGGTCTGCCAGCTTCTCGGTGCTCAATGTCTCGCGCATGCCTTCCACCAGCAAGGCAAACGCCAGTGGCCCTGGCCGCTTCAACGCCCGCAGGTCCAGTTGCAGCGCGCTCATTTTCAGCAATTGCCGACGCAGCCGTTCGATTTCCAGCTCTTCGCTCAATACCTCATCCCGCGCCTGTCCAAGCAGCAGATTCCCCGCATCGTGTTTGCGAAACACCTCATAGAACAGCCCGCTGGAGGCCTGGATTTGCCGCGTGCTCTTCTGCGCGGCGGGATAGCCGCCAAACACCAGCCCGGCAATCTGGGCAATTTCCCGAAAGCGCCGCAGTGCCATTTCCCCGGCATTCAGGCTGGCCAGCACATCTTCCAGCAGGTGCCCGGTGCCGAGCGCTTGCGGCAGGTGACTGGCCCAGTCCACCTTGGCCGGGCTGAGGAGTTCGAATCCGTAGTCGTTGACGGCAATCGACACCGACAGTGGTTGTGCGCGGCTGACCCGCCAGGCAATCAGATTGGCCAAGCCCAGGTTGGCCATACGCCCGGCAAAGGGATACAGGAACAGGTGCCAGCCCTGGCGGGATTTGAAGGTCTCGGCCAGCAGTGTGCCTGTGGTGGGTAAGGCTGACCACTGCGCCTGAAGCGCAAGCAGCGGGCGTACTGCGCGCATTTCTGGCCCGTCAAAGCGTTCATGGGCGGCAGCATCGAGCTGCTCGACCAGCGCGTCGGCCAGTTCGCTCGAGAGTGGCATGCGCCCGCCGTTCCAGCGCGCTACAGCGGCCTTGCGCGCGGTGCTGCGACGCACATAGGCCGTCATGTTTTCCACCCGCACCAGCTCCAGTACCCGCCCGGCGAACACCAGCGTATCGCCGGGGCGCAGGCGGGCGATGAACGCTTCTTCAATACTGCCCAGCGTTTTCCCGCCGCCGCCCTTGCTCCAGTATTTCAGTTGCAGGTTGGCATCGCTGACGATGGTGCCGATGCCCATGCGGTGGCGCCGCGCCAGGCGTTCGCTGGTAACCCGGTAAACACCGTCGGCCTGGCGCTCGACGCGCTGGTAGTCCGGGTAGGCGGTCAGTGAGCTGCCGCCTTGGCAGACGAAGTCCAGCGCCCATTGCCATTGGTTGTCGCGCAACTCGCGAAAGGCCCAGGTGCTGCGCACTTCGGCGAGCAGTTGCTCCGGGCGAAAGCCACTGCCCAAGGCCATGCTGACCAGATGCTGTACCAGCACATCCATGCACAGGCACGGTGAAAAGCGGGCTTCGATGTGGCCGGCTATCAGTGCCTGCCGAGCCGCAGCCGCTTCCACCAGTTCCAGGCTATGGGTAGGCACCAGGGTGACCCTCGAGCGCCGCCCTGGCGCATGTCCTGAGCGACCCGCCCGCTGCATCAGGCGGGCAATACCCTTGGCCGAGCCAATTTGCAGCACCCGTTCCACAGGCAGAAAGTCCACGCCCAGGTCCAGGCTGGAGGTGCAGATCACTGCCTTCAGGCTGCCTTGCTTGAGGCTGCGCTCGACCCAGTCGCGGGTATCACGGGCCAGCGAGGCGTGGTGCAGGGCGATCAGCCCGGCCCAGTCCGGGCGGGCCTCAAGCAGGGCCTGGTACCAGATTTCGGCCTGGGCACGGGTATTGGTGAACACCAGGCTACTGGCACTGGCATCGATCTCATGGCTGACCTGGTCAAGCATCTTCAGGCCCATGTGCCCAGCCCAAGGGAAGCGCTCGATCGCTGCTGGCAGCAGGGTGTCGACCTGCAGCGCTTTGTCTTGCCGGCCTTGCACCAGCAGGCCACCTTGGGGCAGCAAGACATCCAGTGCGTGTTGCAGGTTGCCGAGCGTTGCCGACAAGCCCCAGGTCGGTAGGGCTGGGTGCCAATGGCGCAGGCGCGCCAAGGCCAGCTGCAGCTGTACCCCGCGCTTGTTGCCAAGCAGCTCGTGCCATTCATCCACCACCACCATTTGCAGCGTGGCGAAATCCTCACGTGCCTGTGCCCGGGTCAGCAGCAGGGTCAGGCTTTCGGGGGTGGTGATCAACACACTGGGTAGCCGCCGGGCCTGTCGGGCGCGTTCGGCACTGTTGGTGTCGCCGCTGCGCACCCCAACGTTCCAGGGCAGCTCGAGCTCTTCAAGCGGCGCTTGCAACGCGCGTGCGGTATCGGCGGCCAAGGCACGCATGGGCGTCACCCACACCACCTGTATGGGGGCCGGCTGGCGGCCCTGCGGCCTGGGCTTGAACGCACGTAGCGCAGCGAGCCATACCGAGTAGGTCTTGCCGGCACCGGTACTGGCATGCAGCAAACCGGACTCGCCCCGTGCGACGGCAGCCCATACGCGCCGTTGGAAAGCGAAGGGCTTCCAGCCGCGCATGGCAAACCAGGTGTTTGCGAGGTCAGTAGCAGCAGGCATGAGGCAGGTGGTCCTTCGACGGCTGTGCTTCTACAGACCACTGGCCGGCTGCAATGGTTTTACCCGGATCAATTGGCCAACAGGTAGCCGCTGCGGCATACCTGTTCGCCGGCCACATGGGCGATGACCATGCCAGCGGTGGCCATGCGCCGTACGCTACGCGCATACAGCAGGCCCGGCTGGCTGTTGCGCAGGGCGGTGACTCGGTCACTGAGTGGGTCGATGACTTCGGCAATCAGTTGGCCGGCCTCCAGGTGCTGGCCCGGTTTGGCATGGTAAACCAGCAACCCACCCAGTGGCGTTGCCACGGGTTCCACCGCGGCCAACGGCGTGGCGTGGCGTAACAGTGCGGGCAGGGCGGCCCTGGTGCCTTCGATGACACCGGCGTGGGTCAGGAAGTCGAGGATCGCCTGGCAGTCCTTGCTGGCCAGATCATGGCTGACATCCGCCTGGCCGCGCAGCTCGACGGTTACCGAGCAGCAGCCTAACGGAATCGGGAAGCGTTTGCCGAAGCGCTGCTGCAATTGCCACCAGACCAGGCTGAAACACTCATCGAACGACTGCCCGCCCGAGTCGGTTGCCAGCAGGCTGGCCTGGGCGCCCAGGTAACGGGCCAAGGGTTCGATCTGGGGCCATGCATCGGGTGTGGTGTACAGGTGCTCGACCGCTTCGAAGTCGCAGTGCAGGTCCAGCACCATGTCGGCATCGCAGGCCAGGCGCTGCAGTATCAGGCGCTGGGCCTGCAGGGGGGTACGGGCCGGGTGTGCATCCAGGCCGCGGCGCAGGTATTCGCGGATCAGTGCAAGGTTGTGCTGCGGGTCCTGGGTGAGGTGTTCTTCGATCTGGTCGCCGATGCTGTCCGACAGGTCGACGAAGTGGCGATTGAAGTTCTCGCCACTTTGCAGTTCAAAACGCCCCAATGGCGCATCCAGCAGCACTTGCTCCAGGCCCACCGGGTTGGCAACCGGCACCAGAATGATCTCGCGCTGCAGTCGGCCTTGCTGTTCCAGCTCGACCAGGCGGCGCTTGAGGTGCCAGGCTACCAGCATGCCCGGCAACTCGTCGGCATGTAGCGAGGCCTGTATATAGACTTTGCCACCACTGCGGGGGCCGAAGTGGAAGCTGTGCAGTTGGCGGGTGATGCCCGGAACGGGGGAGAGCAGGTCGTGGGTTGAGTGATGCATGTTGGTCCTGGCTGCGTGGCGAAAACGGTCTGCGACACGGGTCGGCTCAAAAATAGAAGCATAGTTTCAGCGAATGCGCCTCATCCTGCAGCAATCGGGCAACGCAAACTTTTTCAGGCCAGTAGCGCCTGCAAGGTGGCCAGGTCATCTGCCTCCTCCACCGGCTTGTCCAGCCGCCAGCGCAGCATGCGCGGAAAGCGCACGGCGATACCGCTTTTGTGACGCCGGGACAGTGCGATGCCTTCGAAGCCCAGCTCGAACACTAGCGTTGGCGTCACACTGCGCACCGGGCCGAACGTTTCCACCGTGGTCTTGCGGATGATGGCGTCCACCTTGCGCATTTCTTCGTCACTGAGCCCTGAATAGGCCTTGGCAAAGGGCACCAGCGCCCGATCAGGGGTACCTGCCGGTGCATCCCATACGGCAAAGGTGTAGTCGCTGTACAGGCTGGCCCTGCGGCCGTGGCCGCGTTGGGCATAGATCAGCACCGCATCGACGCTGAACGGGTCGATCTTCCACTTCCACCAAATGCCCATGTCCTTGGTGCGCCCCACGCCGTACAGGGCCTTGCGCTGCTTCAGCATCAGCCCCTCCACACCCAGGCTGCGCGACTGTTCGCGCTGGCGGGCAAGGTCGGGCCAGTCCGGGCCTTGCAGCAGAGGCGACAACAGCACGGGGGCAAGTGGGTGTTCATCCACCAGGCGTTCCAGCTGGCTTCGACGTTCGTGTTGCGGTCGGCTGCGCCAGTCATCGCCCTGCCACTCCAGCAGGTCGTAGGCCTGCAGCACCACTGGCGCATCGTTCAGCAGTTTTTTACCCAGCGTTTTGCGACCGATGCGCTGTTGTAGCAAGGCAAATGGCTGCACGGCCAGTTCAGTCTCGTTTTCACCGGGTTTCCAGACCAGAATCTCGCCGTCGAGCACCACGCCATCGGGCAACGTCTGTGCCAGACCATGCAGTTCGGGGAAACGCTCGGTAACCAGTTCTTCGCCGCGTGACCACACCCACAGCTGGCCATCGCGCTTTACCACCTGCGCCCGAATGCCGTCCCACTTCCACTCGATTTGCCAATCGCTTGGTGGCCCGAGCAGGGTGTCGAATTGATCGCTGGACACTTGCAGGGGATGGGCCAGGAAGAATGGGTAGGGCTGGCCGCCACGCTGGTTGTGTTCATCGGCGGACTCTGGGGCGATCAGCCTCTGGTAACTGGCTGCAGTCGGGCGATGGCCTATATCGGTGTAGCCGACCAGGCGCTGGGCCACGCGTTTGGCGTCCAGCCCGGCCAATTGTGCCAGGGCGCGGGTGACCAGCAGCTTTGACACGCCCACGCGAAAGCTGCCAGTGATCAGCTTCAGGCATAGCATCAGGCTGGCGCGGTCCAACCGGGCCCAGAGTGGCGGTAGGCGCTGCCGGACTTGCTCAGGCGGCAGCCCGCGCAGGGGCAGCAAATGCTGTTCCACCCAGGTGGCCAGGCCCTCCTCGTTGCCATCGACGTGCAGCGGCAGCAGCAGCGAAATGGTCTCGGCCAGGTCGCCCACGGCCTGATAACTTTCTTCGAATAGCCAGTCCGGCAGGCCTGCCAGCGCTGTTGCCAGTTCGCGTAGAAGGCGGGTGGGCACCAGTTGGCGTGGGCGCCCGCCGGCCAGGAAATACACCGCCCAGGCAGCATCTTCGGCGGGCGCCATGTCGAAGTAGCCGCGCAGTGCCTCGAGCTTGGCGTTGCTGGAGGTGGTCGCGTCCAGACGCAGGAACAGCGTAGCGAAGGCTTTCATGGCGAAGTGGCCGTGTTCGGCGCATCGTCTTCGTCGCCATACTCGGTGACGAAGGCGCGGGCATCCAGGCCTTGTTCGGTGAGGTAGCGCACCAGTACGTCGACCGAGCCGTGGGTGACCATTACCCGTTTGGCACCGGTCTGGCCAATGGCCCAGAGCAGGCCGGGCCAGTCGGCGTGGTCGGATAGCACAAAGCCCCGGTCCACGCCGCGCCGTCGGCGGGCGCCGCGTAGCAGCATCCAGCCGCTGGCCAAGGCATCACTGTAATCGCCAAAACGGCGCAGCCAGCTGCTGCCGCTGGCTGATGGGGGCGCCAGGATCAGTGCCTGGCGCAGCAGTGGATCGTTGCGCGGGATGTCGCCTGCGTAGCGGGTTTCCGGCAGGCGGATACCGGCATCCCGGTACACCCGGTTGAGCGACTCCATGGCGCCATGCACGAGGATCGGGCCGATGCTGGCATCCAGCCCATGCAGAATCCGCTGGGCCTTCCCGAAGGCATAGCAGAACAGCACGCTGGCTTTGCCCTGTTCGCTGTTGGCCCGCCACCAGGCATTGATGTCGGCGAAGGTCTCGCTTTGGCTTGGCCAGCGGTAGATCGGCAGGCCGAAGGTCGACTCGGTGATGAAGGTGTGGCACGCCACTGGTTCGAAGGGCGTACAGGTGCCATCGGGTTCTACCTTGTAGTCACCGGATGCAACCCAGACTTCACCTCGGTACTCCATGCGCACCTGCGCCGAACCCAGCACGTGCCCGGCCGGGTGCAGGCTCAACGTCACACCGTGGTGCAGCAGGCGCTCACCGTAGGGCAGGGTCTGCAAATTGATGGCCTGGCCCAGGCGGCTGCGCAGAATGCCGGCACCGGGGCTGGCGGTCAGGTAATGGCCATTGCCGGTGCGTGCGTGGTCGCCGTGGCCGTGGGTAATGACAGCCCGGTCCACGGGCCGCCAGGGGTCGATATAGAAATCTCCGGGCGGGCAGTACAGCCCTTCGGGGCGGGCGATGACAAGGTCCATGGCACGGGCACTGGTTCTGGGGTTACCCGTTAGGATACGTGGTGCAAGGCGTTAGTTCGGATGGATGTGGGAGGGAGCTGCTGAATACGTTCACCAGGCCCCCTCGTGCTTCCCTCAAGCACGCCTTTACCGCCCCGGCACCAACGTAAGCCGCTGGTTGCCATACGCCCTGGCGAAGTTCTGCTGTTGCAGCGGCAGGCTCATGAATCGCCCTTTGAACCAGGCATCCAGCCCGTCGCGGTAATGCGCGCTGGCCGGGTTGCCGGACTGGCCGTTACTGGTCAGTATCTGCAAGGGTTCGGCCTGGCCGAAGTCGACGATCATCCGTGCCGAGGCTGGCAGGCGAGTGTCGAAGTCGCTGCCCCAGGCGAATGGTGTGAGGGCCAGGGTAGTGAAGTCGCCGCCTGCGGCAAGCGGCGCACGGCTGATCGCATCACCCAGGCCATGGTAGGCCGGTGCCGGCCAGCGGTACTGGTGCAGCTTGCCCCACTGCCAGGTGCGTCGGTCGGCCCCCAGTTGCGCGATACCGGCCTCCATTGCGCCTGCCAGGCTGCGGGCGAGGATGGTGGGTTTGTCTTCTTTTTGCGGCGTGGTGCGGTCATCCCAGAAAGGGCTGTCATCGCGGCCCAGCAGGTGATCGGCCTGCGCCGAGAACGACAAACGTGCATTGCTGACGAACGCCTGCCAGGCCGGGCTGGACGCCGGGCCAAGGTCATCGAGGAAGGTCTGTCGAGCGACCTCCTGCAAGAACAACGCGTACAGCGCGGCATCTGCCGACACCGGGCTCAGGCGGCCATCGAAAGCCTTGATCCGGGCCAGTGTGTCGCGGGCCTTGTCGCGCTGCACAGCGGGGAGGGCGTCGATCGCCTGCTTCAGAGGCTGGGCCATGCCGGGGGCGTCGAACATCTGCTTGAGCTTGTTGGCCAGCAAGGTCACCTGGTCGTTCTGCAGGGCCATCAGGCTGCGACTGTCGTGGCGGCCGTTGCCGGCCAGCTGTGCCAGGCGTTCGGCACGTTCGGGGTAATACCAGGTGCTGGACAGCTGCATGCCATAGCCGCGCGGCAGGCTGCGCTGGTTGGCGTGGCCGATCCAGCCCGCGGGTGGGTCCTGGTCGTATGGGTGCAGCATCGGGTCGGCATAGCCGTCCCAATCGTAACGCCCGTCCCAGCCCGGCGAGGGCAGCAAGCCCTGGCCTTCGCGGCGATTGGGGTAGCGGCCACTGACTTGCCAGCCGATGTGCTCAGGCTCGGCGAAAACGAAGTTGACGGCAGCAGCGGTCACTTCCCGGGTGCTGTCGAAGGCCCGCTCCAGGTTCTTGGCCCGCGTCAGGTCGAACAGCGCATCCAGGCTGCGATCACCTTTGAACTGTGGCAGGTTCAGCGCCAGGCCCAGGCTAGCGTTTTCTGGCTGGGCCAGCAGGGTGCCGTGGCGGGTGTCGTACATCACTTCGCGCAGTGGTCGTTGCCCACGGATAAAGAAGGTTTCGATACGGGTGCGGGCCGGCAGCCATTTACCGTCGGCCAGGTAGCTCAACTGATTGCCTTGGCGGCGCAACTGCTCAAGGAACACGTCCTGATTGTCGGCCATCACTGCGCTGCTGCTCCAGGCCAGCTTGCCATTGTAGCCGGCCAGCACGATCGGCAGGCCGGGCAAGGACAGGCCGGCCACCTGGTACTTGCTGGTATTGATTTGTACCGGGCTCAAGGCCCAGCCGGCGCGGCTGTCGCTGGCCAGCAGGCTCTTGCCGCTGCGGCTGCGCTGCGGGCCCAGGGCCAGGTTGGCCGACCCCGGGCTACCGAGCAGGTCGAGGTCGGCGAGCTTCTGGCTGGCGGCTGTCAGGGCGGGCAACCCCGGCAACTGGCTGGCGAGGTTCAGGCCCCTGAGCTTGTCCACTTCCATTTCGGCCAACGGCTCGTCCGGGGCCCCGGGCAGCAACCAGGCCAGCTTGTCGCTACCCACTTTCTGCGCCAGGGTCAGGGCGCTGAGTTCCTCGTGCAGGTTGACCGACTGGCTGAACGCGTACAGGCAGAAGATCAGCGCCGAGTCTTCAGGCTTCCAGTATTCGGGGCGATAGCCACTGCTGGCCAGGCCTGCTGGCAGCTTGTCGCGGTAGCGGAACAGGTAGGCGTTGACCCCGCGCGCGTACACTTCGAAGAAGCGCTTGAGCCGTGGCGATGCGTCGGCGTATTGCTGGGCGGCACTCTGCTTGAGGTTGGCGGCGCGCATGAGGCGGTCGATGTCCAGCGCTTCGCTGCCGGCCAGTTCGGCCAGACGGCCCTGGGCGAGCAGGCGCATGGCGACCATCTGTTCGATGCGGTCGCTGGCGTGCACATAGCCCAGGCTGAACAGCGCATCATGGAAGCTGCTGCTTTCGATCAGCGGCGCGCCCATGGCATTGCGCCGTACCGAAACGTTCTGCGCCAGGCCCTTGAGCGGCTGCACGCCGCTGGTCGGTGGCACGCTATCCTGGTAGCCGCCCATCTGGCAGCCGGCCAGCCCGAGCATGCCGAGCAGGGTGGCAGCGGTTGCGAACCGCAAGCGGAAGGGAGGAAAGGCGGGGGCGGCCATGGCAAGGGCTCCTGCAAGGCGAGGCTGGTTTGGAAAGGCGCTAAGGTAGTAAGCGCGCAGGCGCCGTGCAAGGTCCCAGGTCGGTTTATTTGATTGCGCGGGTCAAACGTCGAAGTGCTCAGCCAAGGCGTCGGAAAAATGCGTGCAATTGATACGCGTGTAGCGTTGATAGTCACGGCTCACCGCGAATGCAGAGCCGGGCATCAGCAGGATCTTGTGCTGCTCCAGTTTACGCATGAAAGGTTGCAGGTCGGGCAGGTCCGGGTGGTAGACCCAGAGGAACATCCCCCCTTGTGGTGCAATGTCGAACTGCCAGCCGCGCTCGAGCAGCAAGCGTTGGGTTTGCACTTGCTGGCGAATCAGGCGCTGCTGCACGTCCTTCATGTGCCGGGCATAGGTGCCATCCGACAATATGGTGTTGACGAAGCGTTCGCAAAACGCCGGGACAGCAACGCAGGTCAGCAGTTTAAGGCGTGTGAGCGGCTCGATCAGGTCTTGCGAGCAGGCAATGAACCCCACGCGCAGCGATGCCGACAGGCACTTGGAGAAGCTGCCGATGTAGATAACCCGGTCAAGGTTGTCCAGCTCGGCAAAGGTCTGGCGCACGGCGGGGCTGAAGTCCCCATACACATCATCCTCGACCACGAAGAACTCGTGCTCCACCGCCAGGCGCAGGACGCTGAAGGCGTTGTGCGGGCTGATGTTGCTGCCGGTCGGGTTGTGGAAGGTGCTGTTGCAGAAAAACGCCTTGACCTTGTGCCTGGCCAGGTGGCTTCTCATTTCTTCCACGTCCGGCCCGTCCTGGGTCCGCCGAATACCGACGACGTGCCCGCCCGCCAGCTGGATCAGCTTGATCAGGTTGCCGTTACCCGGTTCGTCGACGAAAACGTGGTCGCCTGGTTTGATCAGCAACCGTGCCACCAGGTCCAGGCCTTGCGTGGCACCCAGTGTGGTCAGCAACTGGTTGGGGCGGGCTTCGACACGGGTCAGCCGTTTCATGTGCACGCACAGCTGTTTGCGCATGGGCAGGTAGCCCTGGATGTCGCCGTACTCTGCCAGCGAGCTCTGCTCCAACCGCGCCGTGCGCCGAATTGCCTTGGCCAGCAACTCGGTGTCGCGCCATGCAGGGGGCAGCCAGCCGCTGCCCAGTTTGGTGAAGTGCTGGCCGCCCTGCAGCAGCCGGAACAGCGGATCGCCGGCCATGCACTCGGGTTCGTGGATCACGCTGGTTTGCCGGGCGCGGTTTGCCACGAAGTAGCCACGGCCGGGTGATGCCGTCAACACACCTTCGCTGACCAACTGGGCATAGGCCGATACGACGTCGTGGTAACTGAAGTCGACTGCAGCCGTCAGCTTGCGGATGGAGGGCATGCGTTGCCCTGGCAACCACTCGCCTGCATCCAGGCGTTGTTTCAACAGGTGATGAAGGCTGCAGGGGGTCATGGCAGGTCCGAAACCGTTAGAAAAAAAAGCCTAACAGTTAACGGAAATGCTTGTCGACTGTTCGTTTGCAAATGGCCAGCACATGCCACTATCCCCGTGTCGAAACTTTCGGCTGCCAACAAAGGCGGCACTTATAGCGTTTGTGCAGACCCGATAACTGGATATCAAGCCCATGCACCCTATGGACATGCAATCAGCCGTCATTGCCAGGCTTCCTGTCCCTGACGAACTGGAGTCATTCAAAGTTGTAAAGAATCTTGTGACCTCGGCGTTATTGGAGTGTTGTTCAATCGTCGAGTTCGAAGCACTGAAAGAAACATCGGTCATTGAAAGTGTGACTGAACAGGCACATGCCGATTTGCAGGCATTTGCCATGAAAGATCCGGCTGCCGGCCGCGACCTGGTATTCATTGCAAAAACCTACACCTCTTATTCTGCGGTTTTGCATTATCGGCTTGCCCATTGGATCTACAACAATAGCGCCGCTACCTACGGCGCCGGCGGCCAATGCCTGGCCGCCATGATTTCCCGGCGCGGAAAAATGCTGTCGGGGGCGGAGATTCATTTCCGCAGCCGCATCGGTGCGCGCTTCATCATCGATCATGGCATGGGCACCGTCATTGGTGAAACGTCGACCATTGGTGACGATTGCTACGTGCTGGGCGGGGTGACCCTGGGCGCCCGCGGTATCAGTGACAACCCCTCGAACCCCAGGCATCCGACGTTGGGTAACCGGGTACAGATCGGCGCTTTCGCCAGTGTGCTGGGCGCAATTCATGTGGGTGACGGCGCGTTTATCGGACCGGGCTGCATTGTTACCAAAGACGTCCCGGCCGCTGCCCGGGTACAGGTTAAAACATCATTGCAGGTGGTATTGGAATCATGAACTCTCTTAACTATGAAGTTTTACGAAATACCGAGAAACTGTATTACAAAGACCAGTACCTGGCGGGCGCGAACACTCAAGTAGCACGCGTGCACAGTGACGGCATCGAGTTGTTGAGCACAGTGGCCTACCCGGAAGGTGGCGGCCAGGAAGCGGACTTCGGCACGATTGAATTACCGGTGGGTACCGTGCGATTCATCTGGGTTAAAAAACTCTACGGTAGCCCTATTCGCCTGGAGGGTTTCAAAGGCGGAAAACTGGGCGGCATCATTATTCACAGCTTGCACCCTGATGATTTGCACTTGCTTGATGAAGTCACCGTAGGCATGCCAGCCCGCGTCACTATCGATATTGAACGGCGCGAACGGCTGACGTTGTCTCACAGTGCCAGCCACTTCCTGTATGCCGCCGCCATCGGGCTGCGTGAAGAGCTGAAGCAATGGACGATCGGCTGCCATATCAAAGAAGACACGGCACGTTTCGACTTCCTGGTCGAGGACGCGTTCACGGCTGAAGACGTACTTGAAATCGAACGACGGGCGAATGAACTGATCGGCTGCGATGCGCCCATCGAGCACTACGCGGTTCAAGGCCTGGAGGACGCGCGTTTGTGGACCTACAACGGGATCGAAATCCCGTGCGGTGGCACGCACCTCGATTCGCCTCGGCGCATCGGGCGCCTTGGCGTCAAGCGCAAACGCCTGGGTAAAGGCAAGGAACGGCTGATCTGCGTGTTCCCCGACGCCGAAATCGACCTGTCCCCTTATCACGAGCACGCATTATGAACAGCACGTTACCGCGGCGCACGTACCTGTATTTCACCGCACAGTCGATCAACCTGACGACTGCCGTGATGTCGGTGACGATGGCCGCCATTGTCGGGGCCTCGTTGGCGCCTGACGCCGCATGGTCCACGGTGCCGTACGGGTTCCAGTTTCTTTGCCTGATGTTGGCAACCTATCCGGTCTCCAGGCTGATGAGCCGCATCGGCCGTAAAAAGGCGTTCATGCTGGGCGCGATTCCCCTGGCGCTGTCTGGCGTAAGCGGCTTTCTGGCGGTGGAGCACCAGCATTTTCCAACGCTGGTCCTCAGCCACTCAGCATTGGGTGTGTACATCGCGTTCGCCAACTTCAACCGGTTCGCGGCAACCGACAATCTTTCCCAGGCCTTGAAGCCCAAGGCGCTTTCGCTGGTCGTGGCTGGCGGGGTCATCGCGGCTGTCGTCGGGCCAACGCTTACCGAGTGGCTGCGTGATGTTGGTGGCTTCCCACTGTTTTCGTTGTGTTATGCCGCGTTTGTCGGCCTGGCGCTGCTGTCGTTGTTGATTGCCCTGTGCCTGCCCAATGATGCGGGTACGGCCAGCGCGATCAACAGCGCAACACAGCCGGCAAGCACCCGCGCCGAGCCGGCAGGCCCGAGCGTGGTTGTGGCAATGGCTGTCGCTGCGCTGGGCTACGGGATCATGAACCTGCTGATGATCCAGGCTTCGATGCACATGAAACACATGCACGAGGACTTCACTGACGTCCGACTGGCGATCCAGTGGCATGTGATCGCCATGTTTGCCCCGTCGTTCTTCACCGGCGCCATCATCCAGCGACTGGGTATCAAGACCACCATTTGCGCGGGCCTGGCCCTGTTGATCGGTTGCTCGGCGATGAATATCTGGTCGCACAGCTACGCCATGATGACCCTGGCACTGATTGCCCTTGGACTGGGCTGGAACCTCACTTATGTAGGCGGAGGTGCGTTGCTGGCCCAGTCACTGCAGAACAGCCCGGCCGCGATGCAGATGCAGGGCAAGAACGACCTGGCCATTGCCGTTTTTGCCACCCTCGGCGCATTCAGCCCTTCGCTGTTGCTGAGCTCGGTTGGCTGGGACGGTACCAATGCCATCTGCATGGTCCTCTGCATGGGGTTGCTGGTTGCCACTGCCGGCTTGCTGCAGAACAAGGCCGGTCTGCATACTTCAATGGAAGGTAGCCGCAAATGAGCGAGCTCATCAGTGTCAGCGAACGCATCTACACCAAACTGGAAATGAACAACCCGGGCGGTAGCCACAAATACCGGGCGGCGCGGCAGATCGTCGAACATGCCGTGCGCAAGGGTGACATCATTCCCGGGGTGACGACCGTCATCGAAAAGACCGGTGGCAGTTTCGGCTTTGGCTTGCTGGCGGCTTGCCACAAATACCAGGTCGCCGTAGAGCTGGCGGTCGGGCTGAGTTTCAGCCAGACCAAGCGGGATCTGCTGGAGTGTTTCGGTGCCCGACTGATCGGCAAGGAAATGCTGATGGCCGGTGCCACACCCAAGGACGTGGTGATGCATCACCTGGATAACCAGGCCGCGCTGGGCAAGTCATACTTCTACACCGACCAGTTCAACAACCCGGTAGGCATCGAGGCCCACCGCTATCAGACCGCCAGCGAACTGGCCATGCAACTGACCAACGCCGGGGCGGGGAGGCAGATCCTGTTCGTGGGCTGTGCGGGTACTGGCGCCAGTTTCACGGGTATCACCCTGGGGCTGAAGGACCATGGCTTCGAGGTGTCGACGGTGCTGGTCGATCCCAATGGCTGTGACTCGAGGGCCGGCGTGTTCGCCGATCATCGTTTTGAAGGCATGGCCGTGGGCGTTTGCCCGCCGTTCATGGACTGGTCGCTGGTGGACGAGCGGGCCCAGGTGCACCATGCAGAAATGCTGGCCGCACAGCGCTGGTTCTACATGCAGAGTGGCATTTTCGTCGGTAATACAGCCGCTGCCTGCCTGGCGGTTGCCCAGCGCATGGCCCAGCACCCGCAGTATGTCGAGACCACCCTGGTGACCATCGCCTATGATGCCGGCCTCTGGTACCAGGACCTGCTGGGGGCTAACCGGCGAAAGGCCGCGTAGCCTACCTGTGCCAGGCTCATGATTCAGAGGCTGGCACGGTACCTGTGGGAGCGGGCAAGCCCGCGAAGCAGGTGACGCTGTGGATGGCACGGGCTTCGCCCGTGTTCGCGGGCGCGCCCGCTCCCCACAGTGTTCGCGCAATCTCTCAGTTTTTTATCGAGTCAGTCGATCAGGCGCCGTGGCACTTCTTGTACTTTTTCTCGCTACCGCACGGGCACGGGTCGTTACGGCCAACGTCCTTCAGGGCGTTGCGTACCGGCTCCTGATGGCCGTGGTTGCAGTGCGGGCCGTGTACATGGCCGTGATCGTGGTGGTGATCATGGTCATGGTTGCAGTCAGGGCCATGAACGTGAGGCTGTTGGGACATTGCAGGGTTACTCCGGTATGTGATCGCCGGAGATTATCTCACCACTGCGTGATATGTGCAGGTCCCGATGGATGAGCAACCCGGTCGCCAGTTCGCCCTGCAGGGTGTAATGCAGCGGCTGCTTGCTTTTCAGCAGTTTGGCCAGTGGCTTCAGGTGCTGCCACAGGTTGGTTCGTGCGGTGATCTTGAACGTGCGCCGTGCATGCCCGCCCACGCTGCGCCATACGCTGGCTTGATCCTGCACCAGTAGCAGGTCATTGAGGCGTATTGCATACGACACGTTGCGAATGAACAGGCGGCTGTCATTGGGGTTGTCGACCCGCAGGTGCAACACGAACTCCTGTTCCAGCAACCTGGCCTTGACTGTTTCGACATCGACCAGATGCACTTCGGGCTCGCGCCAGTCCTCGCCCCAGCTGGCACAACCCGTCAGCCATGCCAGCAGCGCACCGAGCAGTAGCAGACGGGTGCGCTTGATCATGTTCAGTTCCCTACGTAGCTGGCGCAGCATTTCTTGAATTTGTGCCCGCTGGCGCAGGGACAGGGGTCGTTGCGCCCGGCCTTCAGCCCGACCGTTGGGTCGATGAAGTACCAACGACCGGCATGCTGGACGAAGGCCGAGCGTTCACGGTGCTGATGATCGCCCTCTTGGTCGTGCCAACGCGCGGTAAAGGTGACGAAGCCGTGTTCCGGCTGGCCGCCCAGCACTTCTGCGCTTTCCACCTCCAGGCCCAGCCAGGTGCTCTGTGCACTCCAGTCGGCGATGGCAGCACGGTCCAGGTCGGCTTGCTGAACCGGTAGGGTGGTGGCTACCAGGTAGTCGACCAGGCCCAGCACGTACGCACTGTAGCGTGAGCGCATCAGGGCCTGGGCATCCGGTGCCGGGGTACCGGCATGGTAATGCCCGCAGCAGGCGTCAAGCAGGTTGCCACTGCCACAAGGGCAGACCGAGACACTCATCATCACCACCAGTACTTGCCGAAGTTTTCAGGGTTGGCCCAGAACCTGGCGTTGAGCCAGTCCGGTACCTGCTTATAGTCATGTAGATCATAGGTGAACAGGCTCAAAACCTGTTGGTCACGGCGGAATTTCTCGCTGGCCGACAAGGCCAGGGCGAAGAAGTCGGTGTCCTGCCAGCCGCAGGCGGCCAGGTCGGCCAGCACTGCAACCCGGCTGGCGTTGAGGTTGCGAATGCCGCCGAGCAGCTCCAGGCCGGTGCGCTTGGGCAAGTGCTCCAGGCAGTCCACCAGTACCGCCAGGTCAAAGCGCTGGGCGGCCAGTTCGGCCGGCAGCGGGCCAGGGGCGGCGATGTCGATGGTCACCTGGGGGTGCGCCTGGGCGAAGGCGTCCAGCGCCGGAAAGCGCGTACCTACCAGCAGCAGGCGTTGCGGAGTGAAGCGCTCGAGCAGGGCTGCCAGGGCCTGTTGCGGGGTGCGTTTGGAAAAACCTTCGGTCATTGCCATTCCTCGTTCTAGTCGTCCAAGACTAGCGGGCTGCGGCGTGTGGGCAAAGAGGCATGTGGCCGTGACGTAGCTTATTGCTGGCAGGGTTGGGATGAGCGGTCTTTACTCCCAGAGATCGGTCTTATGCCGATTCCCCCTAGGAGAAGCAATGAAATGAGCATAGTACGCACAGCGATACCCCTGGTACTGCTCACCAGTGTGTTGACTGGTTGTGCAGGTTTGCAAAAAACCGACTGGCCGAAATGTGCCGCCGTCGGGGGTGTAGGCGGCGCCGCCTTGGGCGCCATCGAAAGTTCCAGCTGGGCTGGCTGGGGTGCGTTGTTGGGCGGTGGCCTGGCGGCGGGCTATTGCTGGGCCCACGGCGATGGCGACGAGGATGGCGACGGCGTGCCCGACAGCCGTGACAAATGCCCTGGCACCCCGCGTGGTGTGCAGGTCGATGCCAACGGATGCCCGCCTGAGCCGGTCGCGGTGGTCGAAGAAGTGGTGGTGCAGAAGGAAGAAGTCATTGTCATCCGTGATGTGCACTTCGAGTTCGATTCTGCGCGCCTGACTGCCAGTGACAAAGAGCGCCTCAATACCATTGCCTCGCGTCTGAAGCAGGAAGCGCCATCTGCCCGCCTTAGCGTCAGCGGCCATACCGACAGCGTCGGTTCCGACAGCTACAACCAGAAGCTGTCCGAGCGACGTGCCCATTCGGTGACCGATTATCTGGTCGACAGCGGTGTAGCGCGCAGCAGCTTCGTTTCGGTGGTCGGCGCGGGTGAGACCCAGCCGGTGGCAGACAATGCCACAGCCGAAGGGCGTGCCATGAACCGTCGTACCGAGATCAAGATCCAGCGGTAAGACGGCGTGCGCTCGTGCCTTGAGCAGTGGCACGGGCGCATCTTCATGCCGCCCGGCCGTTTGTGGCCAATGACACAGGAGCATTCAGCATGAGTGTGACGTCGAAGGCGGCATTGCCGCTGTTGGTGGCTGCCAGCCTGCTCTCGGGCTGCGCTACGCACAGCGATGGCAGTGCGCCCCTCAATCAAAGGACCTGGCCCATCTGCAGCCTGCTGGGCGGCTTGGTCGGTGGTGGCCTTGGCGCCATCGAGAGTTCTTCCTGGGCTGCCGGTGGTGGTGCCCTGGGCGCCATCGCCGGGGGGCTGATTTGTTATGCCCAGGACGGTGACGAAGACGGTGACGGCATTTTCGATCGACGTGATCACTGCCCCGAGACCCCAGCCAACACGGCGGTCGACCACATGGGTTGCCCACTCAGACAGTACCCGGTAGCGCCACCTGCCAGTGCTCCCGAACCCTCGCCAGAGGTGATCACCCTCGATGACAACGGCGCGGTGATGTTCGCCTTCGACTCCGCCGAACTGACGCCGGCGGCCCAGCAACGCCTGCAAGGCCTGGTGGCGAAACTCAATTCACCGACGGTGGCCAAGGTCCGTGTGATCGGGCATACCGACAGTGTGGGCTCCGACAGCTACAACCAGGCACTTTCCGAACGCCGCGCCAGCAGCGTCGCCGAGTACCTGATTGGTCAGGGCCTGGAGATGGGCAAGGTCACCAGCCAGGGCCGCGGGGAAAGCGAGCCGGTGACCGACAACGAAACCGAGGAGGGCCGCGCGCGCAACCGACGGGTGGAGCTGCACTTCAACTGAGTGGTGCAGGCGCCTGCCTTGGCATTACCGTCAATGTCGTTCGCACGGCTTGCTCGATCGGGTCGCCTCGACATGACAACAATCTATAGGGACGGGTATGAAGTTCATCCTGGGTCTGGGCAAGGTCCTGACGGTCGCTTTCTGGGGGGTGTTGTTGTTCAATCAGCTGATGCCACAACCTTTGCCCTTCAATCTGCTGATCAATGCCGCAGGCATCGTCTTGTTGGGTCTGCACTTGCTTGAAGTGCTGTTCTTCAATCGCAGCCTGCGCGGGCGCAGTCACCGTTGGTTTGACCGGTTGCAAATCCTGTTGACGGGGATCTTCCATGTCATGTCCATTCCCCGTGTGCGCGAGGCGCCGCGGGTGAAGTGAGCAGCAGTGGCTGTGATTCTCACCGCGATCCCTTGTGGGGCTTGCCCGCGAACACCGGCAACGCCGGTGACATCCACCGTGGCACCGGTTTCGCTACTGGTTGCGCGCAGAACCTGTCAGATCACCAGCCGCGAACTGGCCACCGCAACCACGGCCAGCCCCAGCAGCAGATTGACCCCCACCATCCGCCGAATGCGCCCCAGTACCGCCGCCCCTGTCGGCCAGTCCTCGGCCTGCACTGCTGCCTTCAATTCCGGCAGCAGCAACGCCTGAATGCGCATGAACAAGGCAAGCATGGCGATCCCGCCACCGATCATCACGTGTACGTACCTGGGTGCTGTCTCGAAACCGCTGAAGCGCATGTGCAACATGCCGATACCACTTATCGCCAAAATCGCCACCGCCAGCCAGACCCAGCCGAAGAAGCGTCGGAAAACTTCCACCCACAAGCGCAGGCGGGCAGGCCCTTCCAGGGCTGCAACCGTTGCCGGGCGCAGCACCAGCCAGGCGAAGAACATGCCGCCGACCCATACCAGGGCGGCCAGAACATGCAGTGTGTAGGGCAGTGCAAAGGCGAGCATTCGGATCTCCATGCGGCAGAAAGGGCAATAGCGGGGTATGATAGCCGCCCCATGCGAAACACTGAAAATATATCCAGCCCTCCGGGCGCCTGCAGACCATGATCAGCAACGAACTCAAAGCCACTATCCAGGGCGCCTATTCGCGTTTTCTCGAAGCCAAGAGCCTCAAGCCGCGCTATGGCCAGCGCCTGATGATCGCCGAAGTGGCCAAGGTACTTGGCGACATTGCCTGCGACGATGAAGGCCGCCGCGCTGGCGAGCCTGCGGTGGTGGCCGTGGAAGCGGGCACCGGTACCGGCAAGACGGTAGCCTACAGCCTGGCTGCCATCCCGGCTGCCAAGGCCGCGGGCAAACGCCTGGTGATCGCCACGGCCACCGTGGCCCTGCAGGAGCAGATCGTCTTCAAGGACCTGCCCGACCTGATGCGCAGCAGCGGCCTCAACTTCAGCTTCGCCCTGGCCAAGGGCCGTGGCCGCTATCTGTGCCTGTCCAAGCTCGACATCTTGCTGCAGGAAGGCCACGCCCAGTCCGCCACGGCTCAACTGTTCGAAGAAGAAGGCTTCCGTATCGAAGTCGACGAGCGCAGCCAGAAGTTGTTCAACAGCATGATCGAGAAGCTTGCCGGCAACCGCTGGGACGGTGACCGTGACAGCTGGCCAGAGGCCCTGGAAGACCAGGACTGGGCACGGCTGACCACCGACCACAGCCAGTGCACCGGCCGCCACTGCCCCAACTTCCAGCAGTGCGTGTTCTACAAGGCTCGCGAAGGCATGGGCAAGGTCGATGTGATCGTCACCAACCACGACATGGTCCTGGCCGACCTGGCCCTGGGTGGCGGTGCGGTGTTACCCGACCCGCGCGATACCATGTACGTGTTCGACGAAGGCCATCATCTGCCAGACAAGGCCATCGGCCATTTCGCCCATTATTCGCGGCTGCGTTCCACCGCCGACTGGCTGGAACAGACCGCCAAGAACCTGACCAAATTGCTGGCCCAGCATCCGCTGCCCGGCGACCTGGGCAAGTACATCGAGCAGGTGCCGGAGCTGGCGCGGGAAGTACGCACCCAGCAGCAGTTCATGTTCACCCTTTGTGAACAGGTAGCCGACTTCCGTCCCAGCGAGGACACCGAAGGCCGTGAACGCCCGCGTTACCGTTTCGAGGGTGGGGTGGTGCCGGAGCAGATTCGCGAAGTGGGCATCGAACTGAAAAAGGGCTTTGCCCGCCTCAACGATCTGTTCACCCGCCTGGCTGACCTGCTCAAGGAGGGCATGGACGGTGAGGTCAACATCGGCATCGCCAGCCATCAGGCCGAAGAGTGGTATCCGCTGTTCGGCAGCCTGGTCACCCGTGCCCAGGGCAACTGGGAGCTGTGGACGGCCTTCACTGCCGAAGACCCGGAAGACAGCCCGCCCATGGCGCGCTGGCTGACCTTGGCCGAGAGTGGCGCGCTGTTCGACATCGAAGTCAACGCCAGCCCCATCCTCGCCGCAGAAATGCTGCGGCGCAGCCTGTGGAGCGTGGCGCACGGTGCGCTGGTGACCTCGGCGACGCTGACCGCGCTGGGCAAGTTCGACCGTTTCCGCATGCGTTCGGGGTTGCCGCGCGATGCCGTCACTTGTGTGGTGCCCAGCCCGTTTGTGCATGGCGATGCCGGTCTTTTGCGGGTCCCCGACCTGAAGGCCGACCCCCGCGATGCTGCGGCGCACACTGCAGCGATCATCCGCGAGCTACCGAACATTGTCGAAGATGCCCGTGGCGCGCTGGTGTTGTTCTCGTCACGCAAGCAGATGCAGGATGTGTTTGACGGTCTGGACCGTGACTGGCGCAAGCTGGTGCTCATCCAGGGTAACCTTTCAAAGCAGGAAACCCTGAACAAGCACAAGGCGCGGGTCGACGATGGCCAGCACAGCGTGCTGTTTGGCTTGGCCAGCTTTGCCGAAGGCGTCGACCTGCCGGGTGCGTATTGCGAACACGTGGTCATCGCCAAGATTCCCTTCGCTGTGCCCGATGACCCGGTCGAAGCTGCGCTGGCCGAGTGGATCGAGGCACGTGGCGGCAACCCGTTCATGGAAATTGCCGTGCCCGACGCCTCGTTGAAGCTGATCCAGGCCTGCGGTCGCCTCCTGCGTACCGAGCAGGATCGCGGCGTTATCACCTTGCTTGACCGGCGCTTGGTCACCCAGCGCTACGGCAAGGCTATTCTCAATGCGCTGCCGCCGTTCCGGCGGGAAATTTCCTGACCGCCGAGCACTTGCGCCGGCGCATTGTCCATTACTCAGTCTTGGGCCCATCAGGGCCCTGAAGGAGAGCCCTCGCCTTATGATCCGCCGTACCGTGCCCGCCGTCTTCGCCTTGTTGTGCAGTTCGCCCTTGCTGGCCGAGCAGCAAACGCTGTTCAGCTTCGTGCGCCCGGCCTCGGTGGTCAATGTGGCGACCGTGAATGCCGGCATGCCGCAGTACAACGCGGAACAAACGGCCGAGGGCGAGGTGTTGCGGCGTGTGGTGTTCAACCCGGCGCAGCAGCCCACCCTGCGCCTGAGCCCGCAGAGCGGGGTGTGGGACTGGTCCGCCGGGCAGTTCCTGACCTTGCGCCTGCAAAGTGCCATGGATTGGGCATTGACCGTGGATGTCACGGTGCAAGGCAGCGATGGCGGCACCTTGACCAGCCGTATCGACCTGCCCGCAGGCCCCGCGCAAACGGTGATGGTGCCGCTGACAGCCAGTTCGCCGCTGGACCAGGGCATGCGCGCCGGCCCGCCGATGCCGTGGACCCACGGTGGTCAGCGCCTCCTTTTGACCAGCAGTGCCGGTGCAGTCGACCTCAAGCAGGTGACCTCGGTCAGCCTGAGCATCCCCAGCCCCAAGGTGGCGCAGAGCCTGTTGATCGAGCGTGTCGGTATCCAGGATGACGACCAGGCGTACAGGGCGGCCTATCACGAGCTGATTGATGCCTATGGCCAGTCGACTCGCGGGAACTGGCCCGAGAAGGTATCCAGTGACGAGCAGCTCAAGGCGGCCGATACCCGTGAACAGCAACAGCTCAAGGGTTGGTTGGCGGAGCGCAGCAAGCAGCAGCTGGACGCTTACGGTGGCCTGGTGGGCGGGCCGGCCTTTGCAGCCAAGGGCTTCTTTCGCACTGAAAAGCGTGATGGCCGCTGGTACCTGATAACGCCGGATGGGCACCCGTTCTATTCGCTGGGGGTGAACGCCGTGGCGGCAGACGGTGGGCGTACGTATGTCGCCGGGCGCGAAGGCATGTTCAAGGCCCTGCCCGCCGAGGGCGATGCACTGGCCGGGTTCTATGGCGAAAGCAACAACGACGATGGCAATGCCTCGTCGCAGGGGCGCAATTTCAAGCAGGGGCGTTGGTTCGACTTCTACGCCGCCAACCTGCAGCGTACTTATGGCAAACCCTGTCCGCCCGCAGTGGAGGGCCAGCCAGCCAACTGCGCACTGCCGGTGCTGGATGCCGACCGCTGGCAGGCGCACGCGCTTGACCGGCTTCTGGCCTGGGGGTTCAACACCGTTGGCAACTGGAGCGAGCCGGCCCTTGGCCAGGCCAGACGCATGCCGTATACCTTGCCGCTGTCGATCGTGGGCGACTATGCCAGCATCAGCACTGGCATGGATTGGTGGGGGCGTATGCCCGACCCGTTCGACCCGCGATTTGCCATGGCCACCGAACGTGCGGTGGCCATCGCCGCTCGCGATCACCGCGACGACCCTTGGTTGATCGGCTACTTCGCGGACAACGAACTGGCCTGGGCTGCCCCCGGAAGCGATCCCCAGGCCCGTTATGGCCTGGCCTACGGTACCTTGCGCCTGACCACCGACGTGCCAGCCAAACGCGCGTTTCTCAAGCAGCTGCGCGACAAGTATCGCAACCAGGAGGGGTTGTCCAAGGCCTGGGGGATCGAACTGACCGCCTGGGAGCTAATGGAGGATCCTGGCTTCGAGGCGCCGTTGCCTAACCCGGAGCACCCGGAAATCGAGCGTGACTACCAACACTTCCAGCGGGTATTTGCCGAGACCTACTTCAAGACCATTTCCGATTCGTTGAAGTGGCATGCGCCCAATCACATGCTCCTGGGTGGTCGCTATGCGGTCAGTACACCGGAGGCGGTCAAGGCCTGTGCCGAGTTCTGCGATGTACTGAGCTTCAACTTCTATACCCTCAAGCCACAGGACGGCTACGACTTTGCCCGCCTGGCGGAGCTGGACAAGCCGGTGCTCGTGTCCGAGTTCCAGTTCGGCTCGCGTGATCGCGGGCCGTTCTGGCCGGGGCCATTGGAGCTGGCGCGGGAAGAGGATCGCGGCCCGGCCTACGCAAACTTCCTCAAGGCGGCCCTGGCGCAGCCGATGATCGTTGGCGCGCACTGGTTCCAGTACCTCGACCAACCGGCCAGCGGTCGCCTGCTCGATGGTGAGAACGGCCACCTCGGGCTGGTGGCGATTACCGACATGCCCTATCCAGGGTTTGTCGATGCCGTGCGCAAAAGTAACCTGCACACCATGAGCCAGCTGCGTGCCGAGCTGGAAAGACCGGCCCCCTGAAGTCAGGCTGGTGCAGTCATCTTACGTGGGAGTGGCTTTGTGTCGCGACCACTTGGTCCAAGCCAGTTTGCAAAACGCCCAACTACTGAAACAATGCACACCTTTTTGGATATGGTCGTACGGAGAGCAGCGGGTGCAGATCCAGGGTCACTATGAGCTGAAGTTCGAAGCCGTGCGCGAAGCCTTTGCCGCGCTGTTCGATGATCCCCAGGAGCGTGGCGCCGCGCTGTGCATCCAGGTGGGTGGCGAAACCGTCGTTGACCTGTGGGCCGGCTGTGCCGACAAGGACGGCCAGCAGGCCTGGCACAGCGATACCATCGCCAACTTGTTCTCTTGCACCAAGACCTTCGCGGCCGTTACCGCCCTGCAACTGGTCGGCGAGGGCAAGCTGGCCCTCGATACCCCGGTGGCCAACTACTGGCCCGAGTTTGCCCAGGCGGGTAAGCAGTCGATCACTTTGCGCCAGTTGCTCAGCCACCGTGCCGGCTTGCCGGCCATTCGTGAGCTGCTGCCGGCCGAAGCTTTGTATGACTGGCAGGTCATGGTCGATGCCCTGGCCGCCGAGACTCCGTGGTGGACGCCAGGCACAGAACACGGCTATGCCGCCATCACCTATGGCTGGCTGATCGGCGAGCTGATCCGCCGTGCCGACGGCCGTGGCCCTGGCGACTCGATCGTGGCCCGTACCGCCCGCCCGTTGGGGCTGGATTTCCATGTTGGCCTGGCCGACGAAGAGTTCCACCGCGTGGCGCATATTGCCCGTGGCAAGGGCAACGCTGGAGATGCCGCAGCGCAACGCTTGCTGCAGGTGACCATGCGCGAGCCTGAGGCACTGTCGACCCGCGCCTTTACCAACCCGCCCGCGATACTGACCAGCACCAACAAACCGGAATGGCGACGCATGCAGCAGCCAGCGGCCAATGGCCATGGCAACGCACGCAGCCTGGCGGGGTTCTATGCCGGGCTGCTGGACGGCAGCCTGCTTGAATCCGAACTGCTCGATGAGCTGACCCGCGAGCATAGCCTCGGCCAGGATCGTACCTTGCTCACTCAGACCCGTTTCGGCCTGGGCTGCATGCTCGACCAGCCCGATGTGGCGAATGCCACCTTTGGTCTTGGCGCCCGCGCCTTTGGCCACCCCGGTGCCGGTGGCTCGGTCGGTTTTGCCGACCCGGAGCACGATGTGGCCTTCGGTTTTGTGGTCAATACCCTAGGCCCTTATGTGCTGATGGACCCACGGGCCCAGAAACTGGTGCGCGTTCTTGCCACTTGCCTTTGATCGGGTAATGCGGGTATTGCCACACCCCTTTGACTATCCTCAATGCCAAGGCCTGAAGTCCCTGGGCAAAATATCTTTCTATTTCATGGTGTATCGCTGATGTCTTCACATAAAACCTTAGCACTCGCCCTGTGCCTGACCGCCGTTACCGGCTGCGCCAGCCACTCCCCGGATGGCTCCAAGGTAGGTGGTTCCAGCTGGTGGCCTTTCGGTTCGGAAAAGGTTGCCGAGCAGGAAGTGAAGTCAGCCGTTACTGAAACCGTGGCCAAAGCCGATGCCAAATCCGAAAGCGCCAGCCGCTGGTGGTGGCCGTTTGGCGGTGACGACGAGCAAGCCAAGGGGCCGGTGGTGCCGAAGATTGATCAGAAGGCTACCCAGGCCTGGCTGGACGAATACGAGCCCAAGCTGCGTGAAGCGATCAAGGACAGCAAGCTGGAGCTGGAGCGTCGCGACAATGTGCTGGCGGTAACCCTGCCGGTAGACAGCTCATACAATCGTGATCGCCCGAACATGCTGCTGCCCCTGTCCCTGGGCCCGATCACCCGTGTCGCCAAGACTGTCGAAGGCGACCCCAAGACTGCCGTGCTGGTGCTGGGCCATGCCGACAGCAGCGGTGCCGCCGTTGCCAACCAGAAGCTCAGCCTGGAGCGCGCCGCTTCGGTATCGGCCATCTTCCGCCTCAGCGGCCTGCAGCGTGACCGCCTGACCCTCAAGGGTATGGGCTCGATGATGCCGCGCGCTGCCAACGACAGCGCCGAGGGGCGCTCCCTGAACCGCCGCGTGGAAATGTTGCTGACCCCGCAGAACACCATGGTTGCACTCCTGGCCAAATACCAGCAGGCCGCCCCGGCACCCGCCCCGGCCTCGATGGTGGCCGTGCAGGATGCCAAGGCTGCTGGCAGCAAGCCGGTCGCCAAGGCTGCGGCGAAGAAACCTGTAGCCAAGGCCAAAACACCAGCGAAGACTGCAGCCAAGAAAAAAGCTGCGCCAGCCAAGCCTGCTGCCAAGAAAGCTGCCGTTGACAAGAAAGTAGCTGCCAACAGCCCTGCGAAGACCAACTGATCGTCAAGGAACCGCAGTCATGACCCAATCCCTGGCCGATATGCGCCGCGACTACACCCGTGATGGACTGACCGAAGCCCAGGCACCGGGGGAGCCGTTTGCCCTGTTCCACCAGTGGTTCGCCGATGCGGTGAAAACCGAGCAGGTACCGGTGGAAGCCAACGCCATGACCTTGGCCACCGTGGACGGCGAAGGTCGCCCGCATTGCCGTGTATTGCTGTTGAAGGGGCTCGACGAGCAGGGGTTCACTTTCTTCACCAACTACGACAGCGCCAAAGGCCAGCAACTGCAAGCCAACCCCTTTGCGGCCATGACCTTCTTCTGGCCGGCGCTGGAACGTCAGGTACGCATTGAAGGTCGGGTGCAGAAGGTTACGGCGCAGGAGTCGGATGCCTACTACCAGGTCCGCCCGCTGGGCAGCCGTCTGGGGGCCTGGGCCTCGCCACAGAGCCGCGTGATTGCCGGGCGTGAGGAACTGGAGGGCCTGGTAAAGGCCACTGAAGCGCGTTTCTCCGACACCCAGCCGCATTGCCCTGAGCATTGGGGGGGATACCGTTTGTTGCCCGAGCGCATCGAGTTCTGGCAGGGGCGCGCAAGCCGCCTGCATGACCGGTTGAACTATCGGCTGGTGGATGGGCAGTGGCTGCGAGAGCGGCTGGCACCCTGAGTAACTGGGGCTGCCAAGCGGCCCCAGCCATCGATCAAGTTACCCCGGATATCCCGCCGCCTCGCGCTCCAACCACCCCGGTAGTTGCTTACGCCCTACCTTCTCCTGCCGCGCCTGCGCCAACCTTTCAAGCATGAACGCGCGTTTTTCAGGATCAGCCCCTGCCAGCGACAAGGCCAGGTCACGGTCCATCCAGCGGCGCATGCGCACATACAGCCACCAGTGAAAATACAGTCCCGTAACGGTGGTGACCACGACGATGAAGTAATCCATGGCTATTCTTGGTCTCACTTGAAAGGCCTTCGACACAGCCCGGCAGGCTGTACCCCGGCTGAATGAAAACAATTTTATTACGTTTGTACCGTGACAGCCGTCAATGTGCAGCGTCTAATGAGCACCTGACTTATGGAGACTTTACCCATGCGTAAATCCGCTTTGCTGGTGGCGACCTTTACCACCATGTCGCTGCTGCTGGGGGGCTGTGCCTCGAGCCTGACCGGTGACAGCTACTCCCGTGACGAAGCCCGCCGCGTGCAAACCGTGCGTATGGGCACCATCGAATCCCTGCGTCCGGTCAAGATCGAGGGCACCAAGACCCCGATTGGCGGCGGTGCTGGTGCCATCGTGGGCGGTGTAGCCGGCAGCGCCGTGGGCGGTGGCCGTGGCAGCATCGTGGCTGCCGTGATCGGTGCCGTGGCCGGTGGCTTGGCGGGTTCCGCAGCAGAAGAAGGCCTGACTCGTACCCAAGGTGTCGAAATTACCGTTCGTGAAGATGATGGCAGCATGCGCGCCTATGTGCAGGCCGTGCAGGAGAACGAAATCTTCCGTGTTGGCGACCGAGTGCGCATCATGACTGTAGACGGTACCAGTCGCGTTTCGCACTGACCGTAGTGCAGTAATAAAAACCCCGACATGGCTGCTGCCAGTCGGGGTTTTTCTTATGCTTCAGTCAAGTCAGGCAACGCTGGTTTTGCGGCTGGCCATCGCGGTGACGGCGTAGCCGATCACTGCGGCAAAGAACGAGCCAGTCAGAATACCCATGCGGTCCATGCCCGCGTAATCACTGCTACCCGGGGCGAAGGCGAGCGAGCCTACGAACAGGCTCATGGTGAAGCCAATGCCACAGAGTATCGCCACCCCCAGTATTTGCCCCCAACCAGCACCTGCAGGCAGCGAGGCCAGGCGCAGCTTGACCGCCACCCAGGTCAGGCCGAAAACCCCCACGGTCTTGCCCAGCAACAGGCCGACCGTGATGCCCATCGGCACTGGGTGGGTGAAGCTATCTACGGTCATGCCTGTCAGTGAAACGCCGGCATTGGCGAAGGCGAAAAGTGGCAGGATGGCATAGGCCACCCAAGGGTGCAGGGCGTGTTCCAGCGCCAGCAGAGGCGACGATTCAGCATGGCGTGTACGCAGCGGAATGCAAAAGGCCAGGGCGACACCGGCCAAGGTGGCATGCACACCACTCTTGAGTACGCAGACCCACAGGATCAGGCCAACGATCATGTAGGGTCCAAGCTTGACCACGCCAAGCCGGTTCATCGCCACCAGCACCACCAGACAGGCCGCAGCCAGCAGCAGTGACACACTCGACAGGGTGCCGGAGTAGAACAGGGCGATCACAATGATTGCACCCAGGTCGTCGATGATCGCCAGGGTCATCAGGAACAACTTCAGTGACACCGGTACGCGCTTGCCGAGCAGGGCCAGGACACCGAGGGCGAAGGCGATGTCGGTGGCGGTAGGGATTGCCCAGCCGGCCACGGCTGCGGGGTTGTCACGGTTGATGAACCAGTAGATCAGCGCTGGCACCACCATGCCGCCCACGGCTGCGGTGGCAGGCAGGATCACTTGTGAGGGCTTGGACAGGTGGCCGTCGACCACCTCGCGTTTGACTTCCAGGCCGATGAGCAGGAAGAACAGGGCCATCAGGCCGTCGTTGATCCACAGCAGCAATGGCTTGGCGATGTTCAGCGCGCCGATCTGGACGGCGACGGGTACGTCGAGCAAGCCGCTGTACAGGTAGGACAGTGGCGAGTTGTTGATGACCAGGGCCAGAACGGCGGCAGCGATCAGCAGCAGGCCGCTGGCGGCTTCCAGTTGGAAGAAACGGGTAAGCAGGCTACGCACGGGCTATAGGCCCTCCATGAGCAGTTTAGGAAGGGTACGGGCGTACACCCTAGCCTGTGACGATGTTCCTTAAAACAAAAACCATATTCGTTTTTGTTATATGTTGTTGCCAGCAGGCCTTGGGGAAATCCGCCCCTGCGGGGGAGACCACTGTTCCGTGCAGGAGCGGGGTCACCCGCGAAGAGGCCCTGTCATTCGATAAAGAATCAGAGGCCGAGCATATCCCGCGCCACCGCCTCGGCGATGCGAATGCCATCCACACCGGCTGACAGGATCCCGCCCGCATACCCGGCCCCTTCACCCGCCGGGAACAGCCCCTTGAGGTTCAGGCTCTGGTAATCCTCACCCCGGGTAATCCGCAGTGGCGACGAGGTGCGCGTCTCGATCCCGGTCAACACCGCATCATGCAGGTTATAGCCCTTGATCTGTCGGTCGAACGCTGGCAGTGCCTCACGGATCGCCTCGATGGCGAAGTCCGGCAGGCTCGGCGCCAGGTCGCCCAAGGTCACGCCCGGCTTGTAGGACGGCTCGACGCTGCCCAGAGCGGTGGAGGGGCGGCCGGCGACAAAGTCGCCCACCAGTTGCGCTGGGGCCTGGTAGTTGCTACCGCCCATTACATAGGCGTGCGCCTCCAGGCGCTCCTGCAGTTCGATACCGGCCAGCGGGCCACCCGGGTAGTCGCGCTCGGGATCGATGCCGACGACGATGCCGGAGTTGGCGTTGCGCTCGTTACGCGAATACTGGCTCATGCCGTTGGTGACGACTCGGCCTGGCTCGCTGGTGGCCGCGACCACGGTGCCACCCGGACACATGCAGAAGCTGTATACCGAGCGGCCGTTGCTGGCGTGGTAAACCAGCTTGTAGTCGGCGGCACCCAGTTTCGGGTGGCCGGCGTACTTACCCAGGCGCGCCTTGTCGATCAGCGTTTGCGGGTGCTCGATACGGAAGCCCACCGAGAACGGCTTGGCTTCCATGTAGACACCTTTGGCGTGCAACATGCGGAAGGTGTCACGGGCGCTGTGGCCCAGGGCCAATACCACATGGCGAGAGTGCAGTTGTTCGCCGCTTTCAAGCACGACACCGGTCAGTTGGCCATCTTCGATCAACAGGTCGGTGACCTTCTCCTGGAAGCGCACTTCGGCTCCCAGGGCGATCATGTCCTGGCGCATCTGTTCGACCATGCCGGTGAGGCGGAAGGTGCCGATGTGCGGCTTGTTGATGTACAGGATTTCGTCCGGCGCACCGGCCTTGACGAATTCTTCCAGCACTTTACGGCCGTGGTGTTGCGGGTCCTTGATCTGGCTGTAGAGCTTGCCGTCGGAGAAGGTGCCGGCGCCGCCTTCACCGAACTGCACGTTGGACTCAGGGTTGAGTACGCTTTTACGCCACAGACCCCAGGTGTCCTTGGTGCGCTGGCGAACTTCCTTGCCGCGTTCGAGGATGATCGGCTTGAAGCCCATCTGTGCCAGCAACAGGCCGGCAAAGATGCCGCACGGGCCGAAACCGACCACGATCGGGCGCTCCTGCAGGCCTGCCGGGGCCTGGCCGACGAACTTGTAGGTGACATCTGGCGCAGGGCCGATGTTGCGATCATCAGCGAACTTGCTGAGCAGCTCGGCCTCGTTGCTGGCTTCCAGGTCGATGGTGTAGATGAACAGCAGTTCGCTGTTCTTCTTGCGCGCATCGTAGCTGCGCTTGAACAGGTTGAAGCTGAGCAGTTGCTCGTCGCGGATGCCCAGGCGCTGGACGATGGCTTCGCGCAACGCTTCGTCAGGATGGTCCAGGGGCAGCTTCAGTTCGGTGATTCGTAGCATGGCAGGGTCCAGTATCCCGGCCATGGGCGGCCGGCGGCTTTACACAAACCGCCAAGTATAAGCTGTTCGCTGCCCCTACTGGCAGGATAAAAACGCCCGGTGATCAGTTGTCGCGTGCGCCGCCGTAGTAAGCACAGCCCTGCAAGGTCTTGCCGTCGATGCGCAGTTCGGCGCGCAGGTGGTGGATGGCGCCAGTGGCGATATCTGCACAGCGCTGCGGAGCGACCCACAGTTCCACGTGCTGGCCGTTGGCTTCGCTGGTCAGGGTCAAGCCACCACCGGGTACTTCTTCTTCCAGGAACGGCAAGGGTAGGGGGGGCTGGCCGATTCGCTCGATGACCATGCCCTTGCCGCTGGCCTTGATGTCCCAGTCCGGTTCATGGCCGTTGGCGCGCAGGGTCAGCTGCTTGAAGTTGGGGTCGTCGCAAGCGCGGGTGGAGGGTTCCAGGCGGTACAGGCGGCTGACCTCCAGCTGGCCGTCGTTGTCGGCCTGCTTGGCGCCAGTGAGGCGACCGCGCACGTCGGCGAACAACTTGGCGTTGGCGTCCTTGGCCAGGTTGGCGGCCTCCGGCAGGATGCCGGTGCCGGCGACGTCATTGATCACGAAGCGGCGTGCTTCGCTGCAGGGCTTGAACAACAGGCGGCCGCCATTGGCGCTCAGTTCGCCCTGCATGCGCGTGGTGCCGATGTTCGGGTCACGGGGCTGCTCAGCCAGTAACTGGCAGCCAGCGAACAGGGGCAGCAGGGCACTGAGCAGCAGGGTAGGGGTGAGGCGCATGGGGCGGGCTCCGGGGAATCTTTGCCAAAGAGCTGGCCACGATACACGTCCTGCAGGCAGAAAAAAGGGCCCGAAGGCCCTTTTTCATTCAACCCCCCAGGTACGCGTCGCGCACTTTCGGGTCGGTCAACAGTGCTTCCCCCGTACCCTGCATCACCACCCGACCGTTTTCCAGCACATAAGCCCGGTCAGCGATCTTCAGCGCCTGGTTGGCGTTCTGCTCCACCAGGAACACCGTCACGCCATCGCGGCGTAGCTGTTCGATGATGTCGAAGATCTGCTGGATGATGATCGGTGCCAGGCCCAGCGAGGGCTCGTCGAGCAGCAGCAGCTTGGGCTTGCTCATCAGTGCCCGGCCAATGGCGAGCATTTGCTGCTCGCCGCCGGACATGGTGCCGCCACGCTGCATGTAGCGCTCCTTCAGGCGCGGGAACAGTTGCAACACCTTGTCCAGTTGCTCCTGATAGTCGCCCTTGTCGGTGAAGAAACCACCCATTGCCAGGTTTTCCTCGACGGTCAGGCGGGCGAACACGCGGCGGCCTTCCGGCACGACGGCGATGCTTTTGCGCATGATGTGCGAGGACGGCTGGCCGACCAGTTCTTCACCCAGGTACTTGATGCTGCCACTGTGCGCCTGCGGCGAGCCGCACAGGGTCATGAGCAAGGTCGACTTGCCGGCACCGTTGGCGCCGATCAGGGTGACGATTTCGCCTTGGTTGATCTCCACGTTGACGCTGTGCAGCGCCTGGATCTTGCCATAGAAGGTGGAAACGTTTTCAAACTTCAGCATTTACGCTTCCCCCAGGTAGGCTTTGATCACATCAGGGTTATCGCGGATCTCTTCCGGCGTGCCGTGGGCCAGGGGGGTGCCCTGGTTGATGACCACGATATGGTCGGAGATGCTCATCACCAGCTTCATGTCGTGCTCGATCAGCAGCACGGTGACGCTGTGCGATTCACGCAAGTAGGCGATCAGGGCCTTGAGGTCTTCGGTTTCTTTCGGGTTCAGGCCTGCGGCTGGTTCGTCCAGCATGATGATGCGTGGCTGGGTCATCATGCAGCGGGCGATTTCCAGGCGGCGCTGCTGGCCGTAGGCAAGGGTGCCGGCGGTGCGGTTGGCGAACTCGGTGAGGTTGACCTTCTCCAGCCAGTACTGCGCACGCTCCAGGGCTTCCTTCTCGCTGCGGCGGAAACCCGGGGTCTTGAACAGGCCAGCGAAGAAGTTGGTGTTGAGGTGGCGGTGCTGGGCGATAAGCAGGTTTTCCAGCGCGGTCATTTCCTTGAACAGGCGCACGTTCTGGAAGGTTCGCACCACGCCCTTGCGCGCAATCTGGTGGCCGGCCAGGCCCTGGATCGGCTGGCCATCGAGCAGGATGGTGCCGCCGCTGGGCTTGTAAAAGCCGGTCAGGCAGTTGAACACGGTGGTCTTGCCGGCGCCGTTCGGGCCGATCAGCGCCACTACCTGTTTCTCCTTGACGGTCAGGCCCACGCCGTTGACCGCCAACAAGCCGCCAAAGCGCATGCTCAGGCCGCTGACTTGCAGAATTTCGCGGCTCATCGGGGCAGCTCCATCTGTGGACGTTGCATAGGCAGCAAGCCTTGCGGACGCCAGATCATCATCAACACCATCAGCGCACCGAACATCAGCATCCGGTATTCGCTGAACTCACGCATCAGCTCAGGCAGCAGGATCATCACGATGGCCGCGAGAATCACGCCCAGTTGTGAGCCCATGCCGCCAAGCACGACGATGGCGAGGATGATCGCCGACTCGATGAAGGTGAACGACTCCGGCGTCACCAAGCCTTGGCGCGCGGCGAAGAAGCTGCCGGCGAAACCGGCGAAGCAGGCACCCAGGGTGAATGCCGAGAGCTTGATCACGGTCGGGTTCAGGCCCAGTGCACGGCAGGCGATCTCATCTTCACGCAGTGCTTCCCAGGCACGACCGATCGGCATGCGCAGCAGGCGGTTGATCACGAACAAAGCCAGCAGGGCCAGCAGCAGGGCCACCAGGTACAGGAAGATGACCTTGTTGATCGAGTTGTATTGCAGCCCGAAGAACTCGTGGAAAGTCTGCATGCCCTCGGCTGCACGGCGTTCGAAAGTCAAGCCGAAGAGCTCCGGCTTGGGGATGTTGCTGATGCCGTTGGGGCCACCGGTCCAGTCGGTGAGGTTACGCAGGAACAGGCGGATGATCTCGCCGAAGCCGAGTGTCACGATCGCCAGGTAGTCACCGCGCAGGCGCAGCACCGGGAAGCCGAGCAGGAAGCCGAATGTGGCAGCCATCAGGCCGGCAATCGGCAGGCACACCCAGAAGCTCCAGCCCAGGTAGTGCGAGAGCATGGCATAGCTGTAGGCACCGACGGCATAGAAACCCACGTAGCCGAGGTCGAGCAGGCCTGCCAGGCCGACCACGATGTTCAGGCCCAGGCCCAGCAGCACGTAGATCAGGATCAGCGTAGCGATGTCGACCGCACCGCGAGAGCCGAAGAACGGCCATACCAGTGCCATCACGATCAACCCGATGATGACATAGCGCTGGGTCTTGGGCAGGGTGAGGTAGTTGCTGACTGCCGGGGGGATCAGCTTGCGATCCGAACGGCGGCCCATCACCGAACTCCACTGCTTGTCGAACAGCACGCGCAGGAACATCAGCACCGAACACACGGCGATGATGCTGATGGTGAACGAGCCCTGACTGTGCACGACCAGGCTGATGCCGTCGATGCTCAGTTTCAGGCCCAGCACCGGGAAGGCCACGGCCCAGACCAGCAAGGCGCTGAAGAACGCCTGTTTGAGATTTCTGTTCATACTTTTTCAACCTCCGGGCGGCCCAGGATGCCGGTCGGCCGGAACAGCAGGACAAGAACCAACAAGCCGAATGCCACCACGTCCTTGTACTGGTCACCGAATATGTCGGCGCCAAATGCTTCGGCTACACCCAGCACCAGCCCACCGAGCATGGCGCCCGGAATGCTGCCGATGCCCCCCAGTACCGCCGCGGTGAAGGCTTTCAGGCCCACCAGGAAGCCGGCGTTGGGGTTGATCACCCCGTACTGCATGCTCAGCAGCACGGCCGCCACGGCCGCCAGGGCGGCACCGATGACGAAGGTGAGGGCGATGATGTTGTTGGTGTTGATGCCCAGCAGGTTGGCCATCTTGATGTCCTCGGCACAGGCGCGGCAGGCGCGGCCCAGGCGGGAACGAGAGATGAACAGGGTGAGCAGTGTCATGGCCACCAGGGTGACGACGAACACCAGGATCTGCATGTAGCTGATCAGTACTTCTTCAGCACCGCCTGGCCCGAAGGAGAAACTCCCGGGGATCAGGTTGGGGATGGATTTATCCTTTGAGTCCTGCGAAAGCAAGACCGTGTTCTGCAGGAAAATCGACATGCCGATGGCGGAAATCAGCGGGATCAGACGGTTGCTGTTACGCAGGGGGCGGTAGGCAACTCGTTCGATGCTGTAGCCATAGGCACTGGTGACGAAGATCGTCGCGACGAAGGCGACGGTCATCAGGATCGGCAGCGAATGGATACCCATCATGGCCAGACCCGCCAGGGCGATGAAGGCCACGTAGGAACCGATCATGTACACCTCGCCGTGGGCGAAGTTGATCATGCCAATGATGCCGTACACCATCGTGTAGCCGATGGCGATCAAGGCATAGGTGCTGCCGATGGTCAATCCATTAACCAGTTGTTGGAAGAAATGGTAGATCTCAGGCATTACAGCGCTCCTAAAAACCTGATTTGCATTTCACTGGCAGGGGTACGGCCAGGAAACCGCGGATGACGGTTTTAAGATTTTCAGGTGAGCCCGCCCCCGGATCGCGGGGATCGGGCCCATGAACCTCATAAAACGAAGCCCACTGCTCGCACAGTGGGCTCGTAGGTCAGCTATTAGTCACGCAGTTACTGAGGGGAGACTTCAGTCTTCGGCTTGCCGAAGTGCCATTCGTAGACCACGAACTTGAAGTCTTTCAGGTCGCCTTTCTTGTCGAACGACAGGTCGCCGGTCGGGGTCTTGAAGGTGCCTTCGTGGATGGCCTTGGCCACCTTCTCGGTATCATCGGAGCCGGCTTTCTTGATGCCTTGAGCGATCAGTTCGACGGCCGAGTAGGCAGGGAATACGAACGGGCCACTCGGGTCCTTGCCGTCAGCCTTGATGGCGTCGACGATCTTCTTGTTCTCCGGGTCTGCGTCGAACGACTTCGGCAGGGTGACCAGCAGGCCTTCGGAAGCGCCCTGGGCAATCTGCGAAATGGAGTCGTTACCCACGCCTTCCGGACCCATGAACTTGGCTTTCAGGCCTTTTTCCTGAGCCTGGCGCAGGATCAGACCCAGCTCTGGGTGGTAGCCGCCGTAGTAGACGAAGTCGACATTGTTCTGCTTGAGCTTCTGGATGATCGAGGAGAAGTCCTTGTCACCAGCGTTCAGGCCTTCGAATACGGCAACCTTGGTGCCTTTGCTTTCCAGGGTCTGCTTGACGGCGGTGGCGATGCCTTCACCGTACTGCTGCTTGTCGTGCAGGACGGCAACGACCTTCGGCTTGACGTGGTCGGCGATGTAGTTGCCGGCTGCCGGGCCCTGGGCGCTGTCCAGGCCGATGGTGCGGAAGATCAGCTGGTAACCACGGGCGGTGATTTCCGGGCTGGTGGCGGCGGGGGTGATCATGATCACGCCTTCGTCTTCGTAGATGTCGGACGCAGGTTGGGTGGAGCTGGAGCACAGGTGGCCGACGACGAACTTGACGCCATCGTTGACCACTTTGTTGGCGACTGCCACGGCCTGTTTAGGGTCGCACGCGTCGTCGTATTCCTTGGCTTCGAGCATCTTGCCATCGACGCCGCCCGCGGCGTTGATATCCTTGATGGCTTGCTTGGCGCCGATGAACTGCATGTCGCCGTACTGGGTCACAGGACCCGTCTTGGGACCGGCGATGCCGATCTTGATGGTATCGGCGGCAAACGAATGGCTGGCTACCCCGGCCAGAACCATTGCGGCGAACAGCTTGGAAATCTTGATCATAGTGCTCCACTCATTCTGTTGTAATTCTTATAGTCCTGGCGGCCAGGGCTACAGACCGGGCGGGATTCGCGGCGTGGCCATGCCAACGCGCAAGCCCACCTTCCCCCGGAACATGTCCCGGAACTGTACCGGTACAGTGTAGAGCGCTGTTCGAGCGCTTGAAAAGCGGTCGAAAAGTGCGTCTTTCCTGTGTTGTCGCTTGATCGACAGAAAGATACAGAAAGGCGCCATCAAACTGCCTGCATCTGCGACCCCGTCCCACAAACCCGGGGTCAATCGACCAAATTACATATTTGAAACCGGGTTTTTCTGCAAAAATGCCGGCCTTTTTATTGGCCGATTTTTGCGGATACCGCCCATGACTGATCAAACAAGCACCCTCTATGCCAAATTGCTTGGCGAGACGGCAATCATCGAGTGGAAAGCGCTGGAGCGTTTTTGGGCCAAGGGTGACCTGATTTGGGTCGACCCCAGCCTTGACCTGATCGCTGTTGCCGAGGCGATGGCCGAGAATCGCAGCGAGATCTTCGCCAAGTGGCGTAGTGATGGCACCGTTGGGCCGGTGTCGGCCGAGCAGGCATTGGACCTGCAAAGCCGCGAGCCAGAGATCTGGGCGGTGGTGGTGTCGCCGTTCATCGTGATACAGGTGAAGTGCCAGGAATAAGCGTGATCTTTTTTGGTGCGCAAAAATACGCATCAGCGCCGTTTTGGTGATTGAAAGCAATCAGGATGGGTAGAGGGAAGTAACAATTCGGCGTGGCGGTAACAGTTTACGGGATGCGTAATGTGGCACCGTTGTGCCAGGCGCCACCGGGATCCTCGCCAATCTGGGAAATGTTCGAATCAGTCAGGAGTTTATCGATGAGCACTGCACGACCTTCGCTTGGATTCGCCGGCATCGGCCTGATGGGCCTGCCCATGTGCCGCCGCCTGCTGGCAGCGGGTTATCCATTGACGGTTTGGAACCGCAGCCCGGACAAGTGCGCCGCCTTGGTCGCTGCTGGCGCTCGCCTGGCCAACAGCCCGGCCGAATTGTGCCGTGACAGCGACATGGTGCTACTGTGCCTGGCCGACACGGCGGTGGTGCGTGAAGTGGTGTTCGGTGAGCAAGGCATTGCCCAAGGCGGGCGCAGCGGCCAGTTGCTGATCGATTTCTCTAGCCTGGAACCCACCGCCACCCGTGAAATGGCCGCCGAGCTGGCGGCACTGTGCGGCATGGCGTGGCTGGATGCACCTGTATCTGGCGGTACGCCCGGTGCCGAAGCTGGCACGCTGGCGATCATGGTTGGTGGTGAAGCGGCCGACCTGCAGCGTGCACGCCCGGTGCTGCAGGTGCTTGGTCAGCGCGTGACGCATATGGGGGCGGTAGGCGCGGGCCAGGTGACCAAGGCTTGCAACCAGATGATCGTCGCGTGCAATGCCCTGGTAATTGCAGAAGTGGTGGCACTGGCCGAACAGTCGGGCGTGGATGCGACGCTGATCGCTGAAGCGCTGGCCGGTGGTTTTGCCGATTCCAAGCCATTGCAGATTCTTGCGCCGCAAATGGCCGAGAGCCGCTTCGAGCCGATCAAGTGGCACGTACGCACGCTGCTCAAGGACCTCGATGGCGCGGTCAAGTTTTCCCGCGAGCAAGGCTCAGCAACGCCACTCAGTGGCCTTGCCGCGCAACTGATGCGGTTGCACGGTAGCCAGGGTTACCTGCAAAAAGATCCGGCGACCCTGGTAGAGCTGTACCGCAACAAGGAGTGATCCGGCCACTCTGGCGCTGCAACCGCTCCAGCACAGGACGCAACTCGGCCAGCGGTACGGGGCGCCCCAACAGGTAGCCCTGCAGGTAGTCGCAACCATGGCTTTCGAGGAAAGCCTGCTGCTCGGCGGTTTCCACGCCCTCGCTGACTACCCGCAGGTGCAGGGTATGCGCCATGGCGATGATTGCCTGGACAATTTCGCGGTCTTTCTGGCTGCCCGGTACATCCTGCAGGAAGGTGCGGTCGATCTTCAGTACATCCAGCGGCAGGCGTTTGAGGTAGGCCAGTGACGAGTAGCCGGTACCAAAATCGTCGATCGAAAGTGCCACCCCCAAGGCCCGGACGCGTTTGAGCAGGCTGACCGTGCGCTGGATATCGCCCACCAGGGCGTTCTCGGTCACTTCCAGCTCCAGATGGCGCGGCGCAAGGCCGGCGTGGAGCAGCGCCTTTTCAACTTCGTTGGGCAGTTCGTCGTGGCTGAGGGTGACTGCCGAGCAATTGACCGTGACCTTGACTTCGCCGCAGCCGTGACGCTGCAAGCGGGCCAGGTCGGCACAGGCGTGGCGAAGCACCCACAGGTCCAGGTCGATGATCAGGCCGTTGGCTTCGGCAATGCCGACAAAACGGTCGGGCCCGAGCAGGCCGTGTTGAGGATGCTGCCAGCGTACCAGCGCTTCCAGTTTGGCCACTTGCCCACTGCGCAGGTCGAAGATCGGCTGGTAGTACACACGCAGCCCACGCTCTTCGAGCAGGGCCAGGCGCAGCTCTTCTTCCAGTTGCAAGGCGATCGACGCGCGGGCCTTCAGGCTGTCATTGAAGAAGTTCAGGCTGTTGCGCCCGTTGTCCTTGGATTGGTAGAGGGCCAGGTCGGCATGCTTGAGCAGCTCTTCGGCTGTGCCGCCATCGTCCGGGAAGATACTTACACCGATGCTGGTGGTCATGACCATGCGCCGCCCGCCCAGGTCGATGGGGTCTTTCATCCGTTGCATGATGCGCTGGGCCAGGTGGCGGGCTTCGTCGCGGCTGTTCAGGCTGGTGACCACACAGAATTCGTCGCCACCAAAGCGCGCAACCAGGTCGTGGCTGCGGGTAGCGGCCTTGATGTGGTTGGCGATCACCTTGAGCAGCTCGTCACCGGCGTCGTGGCCGAGGCTGTCGTTGATGCGCTTGAAATGGTCGATGTCGAGGAACATCACGGCCAGGCGGTTTTCACTGGCCTGATGTTCGACCAGGCGCTCGGCGAATACCTGGTTGAATCCACGGCGGTTGAGCAGGTTGGTCAGGGCGTCGTAGTGCGCCGCCTGCTGCAGCGAAGCGCGGGCCTGGTCCAGTTGGCTGAGCAGCACGCTGACCCGGCGCAGGTCGTGCTCCTTGCTTTGCAACTTCTTGTCGGCCAGTGCGGCGCTGATGCTGGCACCACTGATCAGCAGGGTGATGAAGCCGATGCCCAGTCCCAGTTGCAGGCTGTTGTCGCCAGACGGTAGGCGCAGTGCGGTATCGGCAGGGATGATCAGGGTCATGGCCGACATCGCGGTGAAATGAGTGGCGACGATGCCGCCGGCCATCAGCAGGCTGGCGCCGTACTTCATGGCCTGGTACAGGGTGCCGCTGCCATTGCGCAAGTAGCGGGCCAGGTACAACGCGGTCAGGGCGGTAAGCAGGGCAATGGCGGCAGAGGCAAGTAGCAAGCCGGTCTGGTAGTACTGGCGGGCACCCGTTTCCATTGCGGCCATGCCGACAAAATGCATGAGGATGATGCCCAGGCCGATCAGCACTGCGCTCGGCACAAAGTGGTACGCGCGCATCTTGCTGCGTTCGAGGCTGTGCATGGCCAGCCAGGCCACGCACAATGCGATGAGCAGTGAAAGAATGGTCAGGGATACGTCGTAGTGCACTTCTACCGGGGCCCGAAAAGCCAGCATGCTGATGAAGTGCATGGCCCATATACCGCCTGCCAGGCAGCAGGCTCCCAGCATGTTCCATTGCCGGTGGGCGGTCGGGTCGTCGCTGTGGGACTGGCGCTCGGCCATGTCGAGGGTGGCTAGACAGGCCGCGCAAGCAACGAAATAGGCGAGCAGAACCAAGAACGGTTCATGACGGCAGTCGATGACGATGCGCCCGGTTGCGGGAAGATCGGCGAACAGTTGCAGCCCCAGCCATTCCATGGAATGCCTCTTGATCGAGTCTTCACTCGTCTGCGCTACAACCCTGTGCAGACTGTCCAGAGGCAGTATAGGAAGGAGTATTTAAGCCTTCCTGACTAATGGCACAATGATTTCTACGATTTGGTTATCACTGTAATCGCAGTCAGGAATATTGCTTGCCCGGTCAGAGCGGGCGTGCCCGCGAAGAATCCAGCACGGTGGCTGTCACCGACTGCGCCGGTGTTCGCGGGCCGCCCGCTCCCACAAGGGCAGCGGTGCCTGGTTTTTCTTAGCCAGCCACCAGCACGCGGATGGCTTCCAGCCGCAGGGCGGCCTTTTCCAGCATCGCCAGGCCATCTTCGCGCTGCTTGCGCAAGGCGTCGATTTCGCTGTCACGCACACTCGGGTTGACCGCTTGCAACGCTACCAGGCGCGCCAACTCTTCGTCGGCCTCGGCTGCCAGGCGGCGCTGGGCTTCGGCCACGCGCTCGACGTGGGTTGGCAGAATCTTCTCTTCACCGCCACTGATACGCTTGGCCAGCACATCGCGCTGGGCCTGGACGAACTTGTTGGCGCTGGCGCGCGGTACGCTCTCGAGCTGGTCATTGAGGGTTTCGAAGGCCACGCGTGACGCCAGGTCGTTGCCATTGGCATCGAGCAGGCAGCGCAGTGCCGCCGGTGGCAGGTAGCGGCCCAGTTGCAGGCTGCGGGGTGCCACTACCTCGCTGACGAACAGCAGTTCAAGCAGTACAGTGCCTGGTTTGAGCGCTTTGTTCTTGATCAACGCCACGGCGGTGTTGCCCATCGAGCCTGACAGCACCAGGTCCATGCCGCCCTGCACCATCGGGTGCTCCCAGGTGAGGAACTGCATGTCCTCGCGCGACAGCGCCTGGCCACGGTCGTAGGTGATGGTCACGCCTTCATCGTCGCCCAGCGGGAAGCTGGCATCGAGCATCTTCTCGCTCGGCTTGAGGATCAGGGCGTTCTCGGAATGGTCTTCGCTGTCGATGCCGAAGGCGTCGAACAGGGTTTCCATGTAGATCGGCAGGGCGAACTGATCGTCCTGTTCGAGAATAGCCTCGACCAGCGCCTGACCTTCGCCGGCACCGCCGGAGTTGAGCTCCAGCAGGCGGTCACGGCCAGTGTGCAGTTCGGCTTCCAGACGCTCGCGCTCGCCGCGGGCGTCGGCCACCAGGGTATCCCAGGCCTTGTTTTCGCCGCCTTCGAGCAGCGGCAGCAGGCGTGGGCCAAACTGGTGTTGCAGGGCATTACCGGTGGGGCAGGTGTTGAGGAAGGCGTTGAGGCCTTCGTGGTACCACTGGAACAGGCGCTCCTGCGGGCTGTCCTGCAGGTACGGGATGTGCAACTGGATAGTGTGCTTCTGGCCGATCCGGTCAAGGCGGCCGATGCGCTGTTCGAGCAGATCGGGGTGCGCTGGCAGGTCGAACATCACCAGGTGATGAGCGAACTGGAAGTTGCGGCCTTCGCTGCCGATTTCCGAGCAGATCAGTACCTGGGCACCGAACTCTTCATCGGCAAAGTAGGCAGCGGCGCGGTCGCGCTCGAGGATGCTCATGCCTTCATGGAACACCGAAGCCGGGATGCCGGAGCGCACGCGCAGGGCATCTTCCAGGTCCATGGCGGTTTCGGCGTGGGCGCAGATCACCAGCACTTTGGTGCGCTTGAGCATCTTCAGGGTGTCGATCAGCCAGTCGACACGCGGGTCGAAACGCCACCAGCGCTCGTCATCCGCAACGTCACCCTGGGCCTGGAAGGCAACTTCCGGGTACAGCTCGGCGTGCTCGCCGGCTGGCAGGTCGCGGTACTGCTCGGGCGTGGCCAGCGGATAGGCGTGCAACTGGCGCTCGGGGAAGCCCTGAATCGCCGCACGGGTGTTACGGAACAATACGCGGCCGGTGCCGTGGCGATCCAGCAACTCGCGAATCAGCCGCGCGCTGGCCTGTGTGTCGCCGTCGCTGACCGCAGCCAGCAGGGCTTCGCCTTCGGCACCCAGGAAGCCCTGGATGGTGGCGTGGGCCTTGGGCGACAGACGGCCCTCGTCGAGCAGCTCCTGCACCGCCTCGGCTACCGGGCGGTAGTGCTCGCTCTCGGCGCGGAAAGCGGCCAGGTCGTGAAAACGGTTGGGGTCGAGCAGGCGCAGGCGGGCGAAGTGGCTGTCCTGGCCAAGCTGCTCTGGGGTGGCGGTGAGCAGCAGTACGCCCGGGATCACTTGGGCCAGTTGCTCGACCAGGCCGTACTCGGCGCTGACCTGGTCTTCGTGCCAGACCAGGTGGTGGGCTTCGTCGACTACCAACAGGTCCCAGCCTGCGGCAAACAGCGCGTCCTGGGCCCTTTCGTCGTCGACCAGCCACTCCAGGGCAACCAACGCCAGTTGGGCGTCCTCGAACGGATTGCTGGCGTCACTCTCGATGAAGCGCTCGGCGTCGAACAGCGCCACTTGCAGATTGAAGCGCCGGCGCATTTCCACCAGCCACTGGTGCTGGAGGTTTTCCGGTACCAGGATCAGTACGCGGCTGGCGCGACCCGACAGCAGCTGGCGGTGAATGACCAGGCCGGCTTCGATGGTTTTGCCCAGGCCCACTTCGTCGGCCAGCAGAACGCGCGGGGCGCTGCGGTCGGCGACTTCGCGGGCGATGTGCAGTTGGTGGGCAATGGGCTGTGCGCGGCAGCCGCCCAAACCCCACAGTGCCGACTGCATCTGCTTGCTGGTGTGCTGCAGGGTGTTGTAGCGCAGGCTGAACCACGACAGTGGGTCTATCTGCCCGGCGAACAGGCGGTCGCTGGCCAAGCGGAACTGAATGAAGTTCGATAACTGGGTTTCGGGCAGGGTGCGAGGCTGGTTCTGCCCGTCCAGGCCGTGGTAGACCATCAGCCCGTCGATGTCCTCGACCTCGCGCACGGTCAACTTCCAGCCCTCGAAGTGGGTGATCTGGTCACCTGGCGAGAAGCGCACGCGGGTCAGCGGCGCGTTGCGCAGGGAATACTGGCGGGTGTCGCCAGTGGCCGGGTAGAGCACGGTCAACAGGCGGCCATCCTGCGCCAGGATGGTACCCAGGCCGAGCTCTGCTTCGCTGTCGCTGATCCAGCGTTGCCCCGGTTGATACTGCTGCGCCATACTGCCTGAACTCCCGCGGTGAAAAAGCCGATTATGTTAACGGATCGGCCGGTCAGACCAAAGTGCCGATAGCATCGAAAGGTACCGAAAGGCACAGTCTAGTCGTTTCATCGTTCTGCACAGCGCCGCCGACGAGGGCCCTGGATCAACATGTCTGCCAAGCAACGCTGGATCAGCGCTTCGATAGCCGTGGGCAGCCTGGTGCTGCTGAGCGCCTGCGAGCAGAAAGACTTTGAGACATTGCCCCCCATCCCGATGGAGCAGCTTGAGGTACTGGGCGTGCAGACGCCGATAAAGAGCGTGCACTTTCGGGACGTTGACGGCGAGGGGCTGCTGGTTCTGAGCCGCAGCGATGGCCAGGCCAGCGACCTGGAAAGCGGACAGGAAGTGGACAAGGTGGTGCTCAAGGCCACCTTGTACGGGCGCACGGCCGAGAACGACACCTTCAGGGCGCGTTGGCAGATCGAGCAGGAAACCACTTGCCCGGGGCTGGATCTGGACGTTGACTTCTATAATGACGTCAGTGATGTCAGTGACCTGAACAAGAATGGCGTGGCCGAGGTAACGTTGGCCAGCCATGCGTTCTGCGGCGGCGGTATCGACCCGCACGACATCGACATCGAGATGCGTGAAGGGCAGTCCAGTTACACCATTACCGGTCAGTCGCTGATCACCCCGGCGGGCGAGGAGCCGGTCGGTGGTGAGCGCGAGGACAGCGCCTCGCTGAAAGCCGCGCCGCAGGCAATACGCGATCATATGGCTGCGGTTTGGCAGCAGGTGTACAAGCGACCCTGGAGCGAGGCCAGCCCGCCAGGTGACGACTTCCCTGGTGACGAAGCCGAGTAAATGTTGTCCATGACATCAAGGTAAAGCTGCGCCTGCCGATACAGGGGGCATAGGAGAACGTCCATGCTGCCGCCGATCATTCCGCTCAGTGCCGCCCCGGTCACCTCGCAACAGGACCCGGTCAAGCCAACACCTGACATCAAGCCGGTGGTGCCGACGCAGCCTGCGTCCGGCGATAGTGCCATCGACCTCAAGCGCCAGCGCGATCCGCAGGAGCAGGTACTGTTGCTGCGCGATGAACAGCGCCGCCAGCAGCAACGCCGGCAAAAGGGCGAGCACGAGCGCTACGATGCCGTCCCGGGTGACGAGGTCAATGCCGACAACACCGTGCCGGTAGCGCCATTGATGGGCGAGCATGTACGCCAGGGACTGCTGGTGGACATCGAAGTCTGATACAGGGGCTGGTCAGCGCCTGCGCCTGGCTTCATCATGCAATTCTCTGTTGATCGTCGAGCCCACCCATGAGCCAAGACAACCTCATCGATTTCGATGCCGAACGTGCCAAGCGCGTCCACGACCTCAAGGAAAAGCGGCTGAACGAAATGCGCAACGCTTTCGAGCAGGCCCTGCCATTGAGTACCAGCAAGAAAAAGAAGCCCAAGGGCAAGCCGAAGAAGCGCTGAAACTTGACGCAGGTCAACCCTGCGCCCCCCTCGCGTGCCCGGCCCCGGGCACCATTGACGCTGATCAATTTTCCCCGCCTCCACATTGGTTAACTTGCACCCATCGGACAACGGCAAACGAATGGGGAGGCCAACATGTTCTTCGACAACGTGGTTATCGCCGGTGTGGTAACGGTCGGGTTGATGGTCGCCTTCTTTGCCGGTCTGGGCATTTTCATCTGGAAGGACTCGAACAAGCGCAAGCCGCGCTGACCTTCCGGGTACACGAGCACGCAAGGCATTTAGGGCGACTTCGGTCGCCCATTTTTTTTGCCTGCATTTTTTACTGCCTGAGCTGTCCCTTTCAGTGCAGGCCAATCGAATATACATGATTAGCTAGCTAATTAATCGTTTCCGCTTTATCCTGCTTATCATTGTCTATCTTTTCAGCAAGACTTTTCCCCGCAAGGTCCGCCTCGTGCCCATCACCTTTCAGGCCCTGTTCGCTCCCAGCAGCCTCGCCCTCAAGTTCGCCATCAAGACCCTGCTCGGTGGCGGCCTGGCGTTGTGGCTGGCGATGCGCTGGGGGCTCGAGCAACCCTCCTGGGCATTGATGACTGCTTTCATCGTCGCCCAGCCGCTATCGGGCATGGTGGTGCAGAAAGGCTTGGCGCGGTTGGCCGGCACGTTGGTAGGTACCGTCATGTCGGTGCTGTTCATCGGCCTGTTCGCCCAGACCCCCGGCCTGTTCCTGCTTACCTTGGCGCTGTGGCTGGCCCTGTGCACCGCCGCGTCCACCCAGTTGCGCAGCGCCTGGGCCTATGCATTTGTACTGGCCGGCTATACCGCAGCGATCATTGCCTTGCCGGCCATCGATCACCCCCTGCAGGTATTCGACCAGGCCGTGGCTCGCTGTACCGAGATCTGCCTGGGTATTTTCTGTGCAACAGCCAGCAGTGCCTTGCTTTGGCCCATGCGGGTCGAGCAGCAACTGGGCGGGCAGGCGCGACAGGCCTGGCAGAACGGCCTGCAGGCCGCCAGAGCCATGCTGGGCGGAGAGGACGAGGCGCGCAAAGGCCTGCTGGAAAGCCTGGGGCGCATCGTTGCCATCGACAGCCAACGTGAGCATGCCTGGTTCGAGGGCAATCGCGGGCGCCAACGTGCTCGTGCCATTCGTGGCCTTAGCCAGAAACTGATGGTGCTGTTGCGTATTTCCCGTTCGGTGCGCCGCCAGTGGCGGCAACTGGAAGAGTGTGAGGTCGAGCACCTGACGCCCTGGTTGCAGGAAGTGCGCACGTTGCTGGACCAACCCGACCAGCCCAGCCTGTTGTTGCTGCGTCAGCGCATCTGGGATGCCGCACACGATGAGCAGATCAGTTCGGCTGAACACTTCTGCCTGGCGCGCATGGCCCTGCTGCTGGACTATGCCATGGCCGCCAGCCAGGCACTTGAGGATGTGGAGGCGGGCAGGGCACCCAAGGACGTGTCCCAGGGATTGGCTGCGCACCGAGACTGGTCGCTGGCCTTGCTGTTCGGCTCGCGCAGCGCGCTGGCCTTTTTGGTGATGAGTGGCTTCTGGCTGGCTACGGCCTGGCCTTCGGCCCCGGGTGGCCTGGTGCTGACCTGCGTGGTCTGCAGCCTGTTCGCCAGTCGCGAAAACGGCGCGCAGATCGGCCTGAGCTTTCTGCGCGGGATATTCCTGGCAATACCGGCTGCGTTTCTGGTCGGGCAGATCATGCTGCCGCAATGGAGCAGTTTCGCCATGCTCTGCCTGGGCATGGGCGTGCCGCTGTTTCTTGGTGCTCTGGGCATGGCCCATCCGCGTACCGGGGCTACGGCCACTTCCTATTGCCTGCACTTCATTGTGCTGGTGTCGCCGCTCAACGCCATGCAGTTCGGCGTGGCGACCATGTTGAACAGTGCCCTGGCCATGCTGGTGGGGGTGTCGGCAGCGGTCATGGCCTTTCGCTTATTGGTGTTCCGCCACCCGGCCTGGCTGGGCCGGCGCTTGCGTGCTGCAACCCAGAACGACTTGGTGCGCCTGACTCGGCGCGACCTGCGCGGGGCTGACAGCTGGTTTGGCGGGCGCATGGCCGACCGGCTGATGCAACTGGCGCGGCATGCCAGTGAATTACCGGAAGGTGAACGCAAACGCTGGGATGACGGCCTGCACGGGCTGGATATCGGCGACGAGCTGGTGCACCTGCGCATGTGCCTGGCGGTCGCCCAGGCCCCCCTGGGGCGGGCCGAGCGCGAGTACCTGCAACAAGTGGAAGCAGTGCTGGCCAATGGGCCTGCTGCCGGGCGAGGGCAGCGGTTGGATGCTGCCAGTGAGCAGTTCATTGCTGCCTTGCGTCGGCTGCCTGCCAGCGACCCGCTTCGGCTGGCCGAGGGGGCGGTGCTGCAATTACAGAAAAGCTGGGGCAAATGGTGCCGCTGGCAGGAGGACACCCATGGGCTTGCGTGAGTGGGAAGTGGGCGGTGTGCTGCTCAGCCCGTTTCTGCTTTATGTGTTGTTGGCGCTGCTGCTCACCGGCCTGCTGCGCCTGGTGGTGCATGCCACACCGTTGGGGCGTTGGATCTGGCATGAGGCGCTGTTCGACGCGGCGCTGTTCGTTTGTGTGTTGTTCCTGGTGGTACGCCTGCTGGGAACTTTATAAAGGAGTGTTTCGATGCGTGCGGCCGTACGTACTCTGGTGACCCTGTGTGTGGTGGCCCTGGCCGTGTTGGCCGGCTACCAGCTGTGGCAGTACTACATGCTCACCCCGTGGACGCGCGATGCCCGTGTACGCGCCGATGTGGTGGTGATTGCGCCTGATGTGTCTGGCTGGGTGCGCGAACTCAAGGTCCATGACAACCAGCAGGTCAAGGCTGGCGACCTGTTGATGAGTATCGACCGCGAGCGTTTCCAGGCCGCCTTCGACCAGGCCAGTGCGGTGACCGAGACCCGCGCCCAGCAACTGCGCTTGCGCGAGCGTGAAGCGGCCCGGCGTACTGCCCTAGGGCCAGAGGCGATCAGTGCCGAGTTGCGTGAAAACGCCCAGATCAATGCCGCCATTGCGCGCGGCGAGTTGCATGAGGCCGAGGCGCAGTTGCAGGTGGCCAAGATCAACCTGGCGCGCAGTGAAGTGCGGGCACCGCGCAGCGGGCATATCACCAATCTGCGTCTGGCTGAAGGCAATTATGTGAACACCGGGGAATCGGTGATGGCACTGGTGGATGATTCGACGTTCTACATCCAGGCCTATTTCGAAGAAACCAAGCTGCCGCGCATTCGCGTTGGGGACACCGTGAAAGTCTGGCTGATGGGGGCGGGTGAACCGATGCAGGGGCACGTGGAGAGCATCAGCCGCGGCATTACCGACCGCAACAGCAATCCGGACAGCCAATTGCTGCCGGAGGTAGAACCGACTTTCAACTGGGTGCGACTGGCCCAGCGCATACCGGTGAGGATTCGCCTGGACCAAGTGCCGGAAGGGCTGACCTTGAGTGCGGGGATGACGGCGAGTGTGCAGGTGCACGAGGGCGGCGACCCGCAGTGATGGTGCTGCCTCGTCAGGCAGAAATGTAACTTTCGAAGCGGTAAGCCTGTGCGTGTGGTGAAGGCAGTGCAGCTTTAATTCGCCGACGACCGTCAGGCCAAGCCGGCATTGACTGTCGGGCAAACACGAAAAAACTTGGCGAGCGGCCCGCCAGTTGCGTTAGGCTGCCGTTGTGAGTTGCCCGACAGAGGCAACCCTTCTCCTGCCAGGCGTGCGTATCTTCCGATTTCATTGCGAGGTTACGTCATGGCCATCACTTCCCAGGATATCTGCAACGCCGCCGATCAGCTAAAGGGCTTTGTCGGTTTTCACGGCAAGCGCGGTGTTCATATCGTGCGTTTCTCCGAGGACGCGTTCGGCATGGACGTGGCCGACGCCAGTATCACCCCCTGCAGCGAGTTTGTCTGGCGGCCCGAGCAAGGGCAGCGCATGGCGCTGTGCCGCGAACGACTGTCGCTGTTGCTGGATCAGCATGTGGATGACCGCTTGAACATTGGTGAACCGCTGCGCACCTATCTGCGTCGGTGTGACCTGCCCGAGATCGTGGCGCAGCGCAGCCTGCAGCAGCGCACCCAGTCTGTTTAGGAGCAGTACCAGGCCGCGTCTACAAGGGCTGTGCAGTGCTTTGGGATGTTTGGTGCAGCAACGCCGCCAACCCGGCGCTGTCCAGGGGTCTGCTCAGGTAATAGCCTTGCACTTCATGGCAGCGGTCCTTTTCCAGCGCCTTGAGTTGATGTTCGCTTTCCACGCCTTCGGCTGTCACTGTCAGCCCCATCGCCTCACCCAGGTTGATGATGGCCTGGACCACAGCGCGTTCGCTGCCGCCGTTGTTCAGGCCGCTGATGAAGCGCTTGTCGATCTTGATGCTGTCGAACGGGTAGGTACGCAGGTAGCCCAACGACGAATAGCCGGTGCCGAAATCGTCCATGTTCAGACGCACGCCAAGCTCCTTGAGCGACAGCATGGTACCTAGCGCACCCTCGATGTCGTTGAGCATCACGTTCTCGGTAATCTCCAGCTCCAACCGTTGGGCGGGGAAGGCGGTGTCCAGCAAGGTTTCGCGCACGTCGGCTACCACATCGCTGCGCAAGAACTGCGCAGGCGACAGGTTGACCGAAACCAGTACGTCGGCCGGCCAGTCATGAGCCGTGCGGCAAGCTTCGCGCAGCACCCAGCGGCCTAGCGCAACAATGATGTCGCTCTGCTCAGCCAACGGGATGAAGGTGTCCGGCCCCAGCAAGCCTTCCTGGGGGTGCTGCCAGCGCACCAAGGCCTCGACCGCGACGATACGCAGGTCGTCGAGGCGGTAGCGCGGCTGGTAATGCAACTCGAACTCCTCATTGCGCAGGGCCCGGCGCAGGTCGTTCTCCAACTGACGGCGATACTGGATCTGCTGATTCATTTCGGCAACGAAGTAGCGCCATGTGTTCTTTCCATCGGCCTTGGCCTGGTACAGGGCGATGTCGGCACAGCGGATCAGCTCACCGGCATCGAAGCCCTGGTTGCGCGTCTGGGCAACACCAATGCTGGCACCAATGTGCAGAGGCTGGCTGTCGAAAACGATGGGTTGCTGCAGCAGACCGATCAGGCGCGCACAGAAGCGGTCGATTTCGCTGCTGTTGTCCATGCCGCTGAGTACCAGGATGAACTCGTCGCCGCCCAGACGCGCGACCAGATCGCCGTCGCGGGTGGTGTCGCGCAGGCGCGTTGCCACTTCTTGCAGCACGGCATCTCCGGCGGCATGACCGAGCGAGTCGTTGATCGGCTTGAAGTTGTCCAGGTCCAGCAGCAACAAGGTCAGCGGCGGCGAGTCACTGCCGCGCAACAAGGCCTGCTCCAGGTGCCTGGCGAGCTTGTTGCGGTTGGCCAGCCCGGTCAGTGGGTCGTGCTGCGAAAGGTGCTGGATGCGCGCGTGGGCGTCGACTTCGTCGGTAATATCGCTGGCGGTACCCCGAAAACCGATGGCCTTGCCATCGCGCCAGATAGCGCGGGCGGATATCCGGCAGTAGCGGTTCTGGCCATTCTGGTCGCGGTAAGTGCAGCGCAGGTTGGCCAATTGCTGTGGGTCGGCGGTAGCCAGAGCGTCCAGCCAAGGTGACAGCGGCGTGGTATCGCAGGCCAGCAACTGGTTGAGCGGGTGGCCCAGCCAGCCGTCCACCAGGTAACCGGTGACGGTGGTGAAGCGTTGCGACAGGTAGGTCAGGCGTTGTTGCCGGTCGGTTTCCCAGATCCAGTCGGATGCCGACTCGGCCACCGCGCGGAAACGTTGCTCGCTGGCCTCCAGGGCCTGGTTGCTTTGTTGCAGATGCACGAGCGTGAGGCCGACTGCCCGGGAGCTGCGCAAGGCATGGCGGAACAGGTAAAGCATCACCAGTCCAAGTATCAGTAGTGCGCACAATAGTGCTGGCAACACAGCCCACAGCATCTGACGCCCCGGCAGCGGGCTGTTCCAGGTCAGATGGTAGCCGGTGTCGCCCAGGTCGATACGCAGGTGGCTGTGATTCTGGCTATCCTCCTTTTCCACGTGCATGCCGGTCAGGCCGGCGCCGTTGCCCAACTGTGCCAGTTTGCTTTCGGTGAGCTGGTCGATGAACAGCATTACCGGCGCCTGGCTCACTTCGCTGTCGGTAACCTCCCTGTCCGGGCGCACGGCTGCTGCACTGAGTGCGGCCGGCCAGCCATTGAACAGCACGAAACGGGTGACCTGCTCGCGTGAAATTGCTGCTGCGCGGGCCTGTTCGATGATCGGCTGTAGCGGTGTGTCTATAAAGGTGTTGGCACCTGCCTGGCTGGGCTGGCCTTTGAACAAGGCATAGGTGGTGCGGTCGTTTTCCACGACGAACACCCCTTCGTAGCCGCTGGCGCTGTACAGCGACTCGCCTACGTTCTTTTCCTCGTAGGCCCATTGCCAGTCGGCTTGGCCCGCCAGGTGCTCGAAGGCTGCATCCCATACGGCATAGCTGGACAGAAACTGGCGTGAGGCGAGCAGCCGTTGTTCCAGCGCCTGGTTCGCATGGAAGGCGCTACGTTGGCGCTCCTGTCGGTCGAGTGTGCTAGCGATATTGAACAGCGCGCCGAGAATGACCAGGCAAGCCAGACCGAACACTGCGCTGAAACCGGCAATGAGGTGGCGCACCTGAAAGCGCGGTGTGGGGCTAGCGGGTGAAAGCTTGGCGGTCCTGGCCATGCGCGAGCGGCTCCTTCAGGCAACCTCCCGCCAGGCAGTCAGGAAGGAGGTTCAATCAGGATAGGCCAGCCTGAGCGTGGCAGCTTGACCGCGGGCAAAATTGACCTGATCGCGGCCAGCGTGCTTGGCGAGGTATAGCGCCTTGTCCGCCTGTTCGAGCCAATGTTCAGGGGACTCGAGGTCGGCCTCGAAGGGCGACAGGCCGATACTCAGGCTTATGCGCAGGTGCGGTAGCTGCGGGTTGCGGTAGCTGGAAACCCGTTCGCGCAGGCGCTCCATTGCTTGGCAGGCCTGAGCTTGGCTGGTCTCGGGCAGGATCACACAGAACTCGTCGCCGCCGTAACGTCCGGCCTGGTCGCCCTCGCGCAGGCTTCGCCGCAGCTCAGCGCTGAGCTGGCGCAGTACACAGTCGCCGACCACATGGCCAAAGGTGTCGTTGATGGTCTTGAAGTGATCGATGTCGATCAGGGCAATCACCGCGTGCCCCTGTTGCTGCTTGCAAGCCTGGAACTTCAGCAGCAGCAGGTCCTTCCAGGCGCCGTGGTTGAACAGGCCGGTCAGGCTGTCGGTGAGGCTCAGGGCACTCAGCCGGCGCTTGTGGTCGCCCAGCTTGATCGCAAGCTGGTAGCACACCCAGCCCAAGGCCAGCGGGTACAGCGCCAGCATTGGCAGGCACGCATAGACTTGCTGGGGCGTGGCGATCAATTGCAAGCCAGGGCCAAGCAGCAGGAGGGCGGCGAGCATGCCGGCCAGTTGCGCCAGCATCCCGCGAAAGACCATGCGCTTGCCGCCGGCGGCGACGTTGTTCATCGTCATCATCGACAGCACGGTCACGCTGGGCAGCGGGTTGAAGTGCATGGCGGCGGTCCAGAACCCGCCCATCAGCGAGTCCAGCAGGAGGTTGCGCTGTTCCGCCTGGTAAGGCGTTGTCGAGCGGGAAGCCCACAGGTAGGCCGCGTGCGGCCACAGCAAACCATTGAACAGTACCAGCAGCCATGTCCAGAAGGGTGGCGACAGCGGCGCAATGGCCGCCATGACCGTGAACAGGCCGATTCCCAGGCCGATGACACGCGGCAGGTAGATGCGCTTGACGAATGAAAGCCCTTTGCCGTTGCGGTTGTCCATAATGCTCATCTTCTTTTGCCGATGTACCGTTCATCGCATAATTCGCTTGAATATTGTTGAACAGTGCTTCATTGGCGAGTAATGACCTTACAAGCCAATTCACGGTTGATTCGATCAAAGTGGGGGCAGTTGACGGTTCCTTGTAATGTTGGCCAACCCGGCTCAGATGGAGACGGGGTAGCCAGGACTCGCCGCATGGCGGGCGGAACTGGTGTGTAGCCCCTGGCCCGTGAGTTAGCAAGGCCAGGGGGAATGAACTCACCGTAGCGGCACGCTGAGTATCATTTGTGCTCGTGCCTGCTGCGCGCGGACAGGGCCTGGTCGTCATCCAGAAGTCGCGAGGGTGGTTTACCGCTGTCACTGCGCACTTGTGCATGGCTGATCAGGGCGAAGATGAAACTGCCGCCTATGATGTTGCCCGCCAGCGTCGGCAATGCAAATTCCAGCCAGAAGCGGCGCCAGGTTTCGTCGCCAGCCCACACCAGGTAGGACACTTCGACTGACCCCACCACTATATGAGTGAAATCGCCAAGGGCCATCAGGTAGGTGATCATCAGAATGATCCAGATCTTGGCGTGCTCCATTGACGGAATCATCCAGACCATGGTGGCAATCATCCAGCCCGATATGATGCCCTTGGCGAACATCTGGCTGACGTCGTTCTTCATTACCTTGCGGCCGACCTCCAGGAATGCCACATCGGTCTTGCTGTCGAAGATCGGCAGTTCCAGCATCACCCAGGCTATCAGCAGAGTACCTGCCAGGTTGCCAAGCAACACCACGCCCCAGAGACGTAGCAGTCGTCCAAAGTTGGCCAGCGTAGGGGCGGTCATGACGGGCAGCACCGCGGTGATCGTATTTTCGGTGAACAGTTGCTGGCGGGCCAGTATCACGGCAAGAAAGCCCGCGCTATAGCCGATACTGGCGATCACGTGGGCACCGTCGCCTTCCGGCAGGCGGGCGTAGAATAGCCCCATGGCCATCAACGACAACCCCATGGACAGGCCGGCGGCCAGTGCCGACCACCACAACGCGGCAAGTGTACGTTCCAGCTCCTGATCGCCCTGGTAGCGAATGATTTCATGCAGCAGTGCCGCCCGCGGCGGTTGGCTGTGGCTGACCTCCTGCTCTTCATCTGCAGAGAGACCGGGGGTTTTCTCGCTTTGCCCATTGCTCATGGCCGCTACGCTCCGTGGTGTGTTTCTTTACAGATCCACTGCGCTTTCATTAGTTGCCAGGTAGCGGCAAAAGGTTGTTGGAAAAGTTTTTCAGAACAAGGTGTTGACTCTGATTTCAAAGCGCGTATTATTCGCCTCCTCGCAGCGATGAACGCTTCGGGGCAAGCAGTAAGTTGTTGAAGTTGTTAGCTTTCGAAAGAAAGTGGTAGTAAAAACTTCAAAACAAACGCTTGACAGGCTCTGAGGAAAGCGTAGAATGCGCGCCTCGGTTGAGACGAAAAGCTCTTAACCAAACGCTCTTTAACAAATCGAATCAAGTAATTCGTGTGGGTGCTTGTGAGTACGGACTGATAGTCAAAAAGATTATCAGCATCACAAGTGGCCATGCGAGAAATCACATAGTCATTTGAGATTGCTGAGCCAAGTTTAGGGTTTCTTAAAAACCCAAGCAGTATTGAACTGAAGAGTTTGATCATGGCTCAGATTGAACGCTGGCGGCAGGCCTAACACATGCAAGTCGAGCGGATGA